>VBGT01000032.1:0-28200 GCA_005889475.1 Chloroflexota bacterium
GATGTTCGTCCTGGGCTACGCGCAGGGCGTCGTACGCAGGCTGCTGGGGATCGCCGCGATCCTCTTCGCGCTCGTGCTCGGCTCGTACCTGCGGGCTCCGCTCGGCGCCTACCTCGCCAACGAGTGGACCTCGATCGCCGACTCATACAGCTTCATGGTCGCGTTCGGCGCGGTGTTCGTGGCCACGGCGGTGACGCTGAGCATCGGTATCCAGATCACGTACCGCCCGGCGCCGCTCTTCCAGAAATACCCGGTCCTCGACGAGATCCTGGGCGGCATTCTCGGCGTGGTCGAGGGCTTCATCATCCTGATCGCGCTGCTGTTGATCCTCGACCCCTACTACAACCAGCCGAGCGTGCGCGAGACCGTCGGCGTCGGCGAGTTCACGTTCCTGCGGACGCTGCATGGCTTCCTGGATACCTCGCTGACCGCGGACATCCTTCGCCACAGCGTGATTCCGGCGATCCTCGCGGTCCTCGGCTTCCTGTTTCCGCAGGACGTGCGCGACGCGTTCAAATAGTGACGCGGGTGCGTCGCTGATGGCGTCGTCGCTCCGCTGACCGCTCGAGCCACGCTCCGGCGCGAGGACCTCGCCCGACCCACGCTCGATGCCGCGCAGGCGCTGCTCGGCGCTTTGCTGGTTCGCGAAGACGCCGGTGGGAAGCGCATTGGGCGGATCGTCGAGGTCGAGGCGTACATCGGCGAGGACGACCTGGCGTCGCACGCCCGGTTCGGCCGGACGGCGCGCAACGCGGTCATGTACGGGCGTCCCGGGATCGCCTACGTGTACCTTGTCTACGGGATGTACGACTGCCTCAACGTTGTCACCGAGCCCGAGGGACTGCCCGCCGCCGTGCTGATTCGCGCGGTCGAGCCGGTCGAGGGTGGGACGGCGATGCGGCAGGCGCGAATCGCCCGGGAACGGCGGCGCGGACCGCCTGCCGGAGGCGGCACGACCGGGACGACAGGGGCCGGACTGGCAGGGCAGGCAGGGCGGCTTCAGCGGCTGTCGGAGGCGCGGCTCGCCTCCGGGCCGGGCCTCGTCGCGGTGGCCTTCGACATCACCCGCGTCGACACGGGCACTGACCTCCTGCACCCAGAGTCCACCCTTCGCCTCGAGCCCGGCCGGCAGCCACACGAGCTGGTCGCAACACCACGGGTCGGCATCGCCTATGCCGCCGAGCCGTGGCGCAGCCGGCCGTGGCGCCTGCTCGATCCCACGAGCCCCGCCGTCTCCGGAAATCCTCGGACCGAGGGCCCGCAGGAGCTTCACCTCGGTCTTCCGAGGGCGACGCGGCGGATGACACCTCCGTCGTCTCGCTGAGGCTCATGGACGCCCGCTCCATCGAGATCCTGGAGTTCCCGCTCGTCCGCGCGCGGCTCGCTGAGCGGACTGCGTTCGGGCCGAGTCGCCGCCTCGCCGAGGCGCTCCTGCCCGCGTCGGACCCGGTGCTCGTGGCGCGAGGGCTCGACGAGACCGATGAGGCTCGGGCGCTGCTGGAGGAGCGTCCGGGCGCGGGCGTCGCCGGGGCGCGCGACATCGGACCCGCGATCGAGCGAGCCGTCCGCAGCGGCCGCCTAGATCCTCAGCAGTTCCTCGACGTCTGGGCGACCCTCGACGCGACTGCCCTGCTGAAGCCGCACCTCGCCGACGCGCGCCGGCCGCTCCTGCGCGAGCTGGGCCGGAGCCTCCACCCGCTGCCGGCCATCACGTCGACCCTGGCTCGCTCGTTCGACCCGGCTGGCGAGCTCCTCGACACCGCGTCGCCGAGGCTGGGCGGGCTTCGCGCCGCCGTCCGGGTCGCATTCGATCGGCTGAAGCGCCGGCTCGACACCCTCGTCGGCTCCGAGCTCGCCGGCTCGCTCCAGGAGCCGATCGTCACGCTCCGGAACGGACGCTACGTCGTGCCGGTCCGCGCCGATGCCAAGAGCCGGGTCAAGGGCATCGTCCACGACTCGTCCGGGAGCGGCCAGACCCTGTTCATCGAGCCGCTCGTCGTGGTCGAGCTCGGCAACGCCTGGCGCGAAGCGCAGCTGGCCGAGCGGGAGGAGGTCGAACGGATCCTCGATGAGCTCTCGGCGCTGGTCGGCGCGAATGCCGGGCCGCTCCGCGAGACGCTTGGCGCGCTGGCCAGCTTCGACCTGTGGTCGGCCAAGGCCCAGCTCGCCGGCGAGATGGGCGCGTCACGCGCGGAGACGGCAACGCGCCCGGAGGTCATCCTCCTGTCTGCGCGCCACCCGGGTCTGACCGGGCGCGTCGTGCCCATCGATGTCCGACTCGGTGACGGCTTCACGGCCCTCGTCGTCACCGGCCCGAACACCGGCGGCAAGACCGTGACGCTGCGCACGCTCGGGCTGCTCACGCTGATGCACCAGGCCGGCCTGCACGTGCCGGCCGCGCCCGGCTCGCGGCTGCCGGTGTTCCGCGACGTCTTCGCCGACATCGGCGACGAGCAGTCGATCGCCCAGTCGCTGTCGACGTTCTCGGGCCACATGCGCTCGATCATCCGGATCGTCGATGCCGCCGGGCCGGGGACGCTCGTGCTGCTCGACGAGCTCGGTGCGGGCACGGACCCGACCGAGGGCTCGGCGCTCGCGCAGGCGCTGCTCGACCACTTCATCAAGGCCGGCGCGCTCGTCGCCGCGACCACGCACTACGCGGAGCTCAAGGCGTACGCGCATACGACGGCGGGTGCCATGAACGCGTCGGTCGAGTTCGACCTCGAGACGCTGAGCCCGACGTATCACCTCACCATCGGCCTGCCCGGCGGATCGCAGGCGTTCGCGATCGCGGAGCGGCTCGGGCTGCCGGAGGCGTTGGTTGCCGACGCGCGCTCGCGGCTCACCGAGTCGGAGCGCGCGTTCGAGGCAACGCTGGCCCGGATCCGCGAGGTCGAAGGCGAGACGGCAGAGTCAAAGGACCGCGCCCGCGAGGCCGAGCTGCGTGCCGGCGAGGCTCTGCGTGCCGCTGCGGAGGAGCGCCGGCGCGGGCAGCAGGCGCGCGCGGACACCGAACGACGAGCCCGCGAGGAGGCCGAGCGCCTCGTCCGGGGCCTCCGGGATGAGCTCGAGGCGGCCCGGCGGAACCTGGAACGCGGCCAGCTCACGGTCCCGGCGATCGACGCGGTGCTGGCCCGGGTCGAGGACCAGCTCGCGCGTGCGCCCGTCCCGGAGCCGGCCGCAACCGGTTCGCGCTCGCGGCGCTCGCGCGCCGCCAGGAGCGCGGCCGGCGTGGCCGAAGCGCCGGCCTGGCGCGTCGGCGACCAGGCGCGGAGTCGGAGCGGCGGCTGGACCGGCCGCGTCGCCGCCATCGATACGTCGAAGGGCCGCGCCACGCTCGAGGCGGGTGCGATGCGGGT
This sequence comes from Chloroflexota bacterium, assembly GCA_005889475.1. Taxonomy (GTDB): domain Bacteria; phylum Chloroflexota; class Limnocylindria; order Limnocylindrales; family CSP1-4; genus UBA5189. Next base: position 3,360 of record VBGT01000032.1, read on the forward strand.
GAGCGTCGAGCTCGCCGACCTGGAGCCCCTCGCCACGGCAACCAGCGGCGCCGGCGGCGCCGATGGCGTCGCCGGCACGAACGTCGAGGCGCTCCGGCTCAGCCGAGCGCGCAGCGTGCCGATGTCACTGGACCTGCGCGGCGCCCGGGTGGACGAGGCGCTCGCGGCGCTGGGCAGCTATCTCGAGGACGCGTCCCTCGCGGGTCTCGCCCGCGTGTCGGTCATCCACGGACTGGGCACCGGGGCGCTGCGCGATGCGGTCCGCTCAGATGCCGCGACCCACCCGCTCGTCCGGACGATCCGTCCCGGCGAGCGCGGTGAGGGAGGGGACGGCGTGACGGTGGTCGAGCTCGGCTAGCGGCGCTTGCGCCGGGGAAGGATCGGTCGGCTCGGCCGCGCCGGCCGGAACCGGCGCCCGATGAAGAACGTGACGAGCGGAACGAGGAACGGGAAGAACGCTGCCGGCGCGATCGCGGGTGGGCCGGCGGCATTGGCACGGGTGACGGTCGGAAGGATCGTCGGCAGGGTCGTGTGCCCGTTGCCGGGCTTGGTCGGTGTCGGGCCGGGCGGGCCGAACGAGGGCTCAGGTGTGATGCACGGAACGATGATCGACGGCTCAGGCGTCGGCGGCCCGTGGCCGGGCTCGCAGGGCACGACCGCGGTGCACACGTCGGTGGGTGCGAACCTGCCGCCCCAGGTGCGCCCGAACGGCACGAGGAAGCCGTCCAGGAAATAGGAGGTCGGAGTTCGCTTCGGGCCGCCCCGCACGCCGGAGCCCTTGGCCGCGCGGTCGGCCCAGCCCTGGGTGTAGCGCTGCCACTGCGGGAAGCGTGGCTCGACGTGGCTGAAGTCGAGGTACTCCTTCTCGACCATCGGGCCCGTGCAGGTGTCTTGCCATAGCTTGCCGGTCGCCTGGTCGATCTGCTTGCCGACGTGCATGTCGTCGCGGCGAAGCGTGTCCTCGGTGCCGTTGATGAACAGCTCCTTGACCGTCGACGTCGTGCCCGGGCCGGGGAGCATGCCGCTGAACGTGTCGACGGTCTTCTCGACGATGCCGTCGGGGCGCTTGAACTTGGCGATCGGCATGCCCTTGGTGACCTCGGTGATGATCTTGTTCCAGAGTGGCGCCGTGGTCGTCGTCGAGAAGACGGGTTTGACCGGCGCGGCATCGGAGTTGCCCATCCAGACGCCCACGGCGATCGCTGGCGCCTTCGGGTTGTCCGGCGGAGCGACGAAGCCGAACGCGTCGATGTCCTTGCTCTCGTCGGTCGTGCCGGTCTTGTACGCGGCCGGCCGGCGCGTGCCCTTCTCCAGGACCTGCCACACCGCCCAGTAGGCGTTGACGCTTCGGATCGTGTTGCCCTCGAGGATGTTGCTGATGATGTACGACGCCTGGGGCGTGGCGACCTGCTTGCCGACGAGCGTGTCCTCCGTCGTCGGGTAGACCACCTTGCCGTTGTGGTCCTTGACCTGGAGGATGACCTGCTGCGGCATCAGCACGCCGCTGTTGGCGATCGCGCCGTATGCGCCGAGCAGGTCGATCATGTGGATCTCGAGCGTGCCGATGGCCATCGACGGCGTTGGCTTCGTGCCCGGCAGGAACTGGAGCCCGAACTTCTGGTACTGCGCGAAGAGGTGATCGAAACCGTTGATATAGCCGGACTTGATCGCCGGGATGTTCAGCGAGAACTGCAGGGCGGGCCGCATCCGGACCGGGCCGCGCTCCAGCCGGTCGGCATCTGCCGGCGCCCAGCCCCGCTGGAACTCGGTGACGACGTCCATGAACATCGTCGCCGCGGTCATCGTGTGGTCGTCGAGGCCGGTGATGTAGCCGATCGGCTTGATTGACGATCCCGGCTGGCGGAAACCGTCGAACATCACGTCGTACTGGGGCGAGAAGTGCGGGTCCTTGGTCTGCAGGGTGTAGGAGGCGCTGCCACCGACCGCGAGGACCTGCCCGGTCCGGTAGTCGATCACTGCCCCTGCGCTGTTGTGGATGCCCTTGCCCCGCAGGCCGAGGACCCACGGCTGGTCCTTCCTCGCGATCCCGAGGTTGTCCAGGAACTGGCGGGTCCCGTCGGCGGTCTTCGCCAGCGGCGCGCGAGCCGCCGCGTACAGCCACTTCTCGACGATCTTCTGGTAGTCATAGTTGAGCGTCGTGGTGACCTGGTACCCGCCGGTGTCGACCGCCTCGCAGGTGTCGGCCTCCTCCGGGCTGCACAGGATCGAGCCAAGCTGCTTGCGGACCTGCCACACGAAGTGCGGCGCCTTCCACGCTGGCGTTTGGACCGGAGTCAGGACCAGCGGCTCGTGCATCGCCGCGTCGAACTCGGCGGCCGTGTGCTTGCCGGCGGCGAGGACGCTCCGAGTCTGCATGAGGTCGAGCACGTGGTTGCGGCGGACGACGACCTCGGATGTGTCGGGGACCACGAGCTTGACCTTGTCGCTCGGGCAGACCTCGTCCTCGGCGATGTCCACCTCGCACTCGCTCAGGGCGTTGCGCATGAGGTCGTACTGGGTCGGTGACTGGGGGATCGCGGCGAGGGTCGCGTACTGGGCCAGGTCGAGCTGGCTGAGGTCCTTGCCGAAGTAACCCAGGGCCGCGGCCTTCACCCCGTAGCTCTGGTTGCCATAGAAGTTGAGGTTGAGGTAGGCCTCCATGATCTTCTGCTTGCCCCCCAGCCCCGGAAACGCCTGGGTCAGCCGGATCGACTGGATGATCTCGCGGATCTTTCGGTCGTAGACCGAACCCGTGAAGGCGTCGGCGGGCAGCAGTCGCGCGCGCACGAGCTGCTGGGTGATGGTCGAAGCGCCGCGCGGCCGACCGGCGAGGGTGTCGAGGCCGGCGGAAACCACCGCGCCGAGGTCGAAGCCGGGGTTTGTCCAGAAGTCCTTGTCCTCGACCGCCGTCGTGGCGTCGATCATCTCCGGCGGGATGTCCGCGAATTTCACGAGCTCGCGCCGCAGGACTCCGAACCGCGCCAGCTCCACCTTGCCGGTCCGGTCGTAGACCACCGAGGGCTGCTCCAGGGAGATGTCGTTGAACGCCTGCTCCGGTTCGGGCAGGTCGCGGCTGTAATAGGCGTACGCCGTGACCGTGCTCACGAACCCGACGCCGCCGAGCACGAGGAAGCTGGAGAACAGGAGAAGCGGGATGGCGAGCGCCACGCGTCGGGCGGCTCCACCCCCACGTCCGCGCCTCGCGGCACCGTTGCGGCGGTGACGCTGACGCCTCTGGAGGGCTGTCTGCATGCGGCGGCGACGATACCATAGGGTCCGTGAGGGCCCTTTCCCCCCATCGGGTCGCGCTCACGACGGCCCTCCCACCGGTCCTGTGACGCCCCCCGATCGGACGGCGCCCACGTTCGATCCCGGGCCGGCGGGGTTCATTCCCGAGATGCGCTGGCGCGGGCAGTTCCATGCTGCGTCGGACGGGTTGGAGGCGAGACTCGCCACCAACCGGCCGATCACCGCCTACGTCGGTTTCGACCCATCGGCGCCGTGGCTCCACATCGGGCACCTCGTCCCGATCTTCGGGCTGATCCGGCTCCAGCGCCACGGCGGCCGGCCGATCGCCCTGGTCGGTGGCGGGACGGGCATGATCGGCGACCCGTCGGGCCGGTCCGCGGAGCGCAACCTGCAGTCGCCCGAGCAGATCGAGGCGAACGTGGCCTCGATCCGGCCGCAGCTCGAGCGGTTCCTCGACTTCTCGGGGCCCCGCGGCGCGATCATGGGCAACAACGCCGAGTGGCTGGAATCGGTGCGCCTGCTCGACTTCCTGCGCGACGTCGGCAAGCACTTCACGATCCCGTACATGCTTGCCAAGGACTCGGTCCAGGTGCGGCTCGAGGCCGGCCTGTCGTTCACCGAGTTCAGCTACATGCTCATCCAGGCGCTCGACTTCCAGCACCTCCACCAGGCGCTCGAGTGCGAGCTGCAGATGGGCGGCGCAGACCAGTGGGGCAACATCACCGCGGGCCTCGAGCTCATCCGCCGGTCGTCGTCGCCCCGCGCCGACGGCGGCCCCCACGCGTTCGCGATGGCATACCCGCTGCTGCTCGCGCCGTCGGGCGCCAAGTTCGGCAAGTCGGAGAGCGGCGAATCGGTCTGGATCCATCCCGACGGCACGTCGCCGTACGCGTTCTACCAGCACTGGCTGAACACCGACGATCGCGACGTCCCCACGTACCTGCGCTGGTTCACGACCTTCGAGCCCGACCGGATCCTCGAGCTGGAAGCGACGGTCACGGCGGCACCCGAACGGCGAGAGGCCCAGCGCACGCTGGCCCGGGACATCACTGCACGGGTCCACGGCGAGGCCGCCGCCACGGAGGCGAGAGCCGCCTCGGAAGCCGCTTTTGCCGGCGCTCCGATCGCTGACCCGGCCGTGCTCGCGACGCTCCATCGTGCCGGCGACGGGTTCGCGTTCACGCCCGCCGATGTCGAGGCCGGGCCCGCCGCGTTCCTCGTCTCGACCGGCACGTTCGCATCGAAGGGCGAGGCGCGCCGCGCGATCGCAGGCGGCGGCGTGACGATCAACGATCGACGACTCACCGATGCGGACACCGCGCTGCCACCGCCGATCGCGAACGAGTGGTATGTCGTACGCGTCGGCAAGCGCCGCGTGCGGGTGGGCCGCCGCGCCGGCTAGCGCCCTGCTCGCAGGCGTCCCTCACCTTTGATTCGGCGCATGTTCACCAAGTGATCAGATTCCGGGTTCGGGCGTCGCCTAAGCCCGCGATGCAGGCAGTGAACGCACGAACACTGAACGCACGAAATCGGCGGCCTTACAGAGGGCGCTGATCACCACGTGAACATCACGGGCAACAAGGTGGCCAGTTCACGCCCGACGGAGATGCTTGTCGCACGGCTACCCGCAGATCTGCTCACGTGGTGAACATCGGCGGTTTCAACGAACGTGGTCCACGATGTCAGGCTCGAGCGATCTCCTGTGCCGCCGCGACGACACGGTCGTCCTGCGCGCGGTTGCGCACGGTGAGGCGCAGGCAGTGGGCGAAGGCATGGCCGGCGGGGAACGTCCGCGGGATCAGGCCGCGCGAGAGCAGGCCCTCGGCGGCGGCATCAGCCGCTACCGCTGAAGCGAACTCGACGAGCAGGAAGTTCGTGACGGACGGAAGCGGTAACCAGCCGGCGGCCGCGAGCGCAGCCGCGAAGCGCTCCCGCTCGGCGACCGTCGCCTCGACGCGCTCCCGAGCGATGCGGTCGTCGGCCAGCAGCGCCGCCCCGATCTCGACGGAGACGATCGAGACGGAGCCGGGTGGCCGGTAGACCGCCAGGTCTTCGATCAGCTCGCGCCGTGCGATCGCGAACCCGACCCGTAGCCCGGCGATCGCGTACGCCTTGCTCAGCGTCCGCAGGACGACCAGCCGCGGATACGTCTCGCGCAATGGCGCAAGCGACGAGCCCGCGAACTCGATGTACGCCTCGTCGAGCACCACGGTCGGGGCCCGGCGACCGGCCGAGGCGGCGTCCGAGGCAAGGCCCTCGAGCAGCGACGCGACGACGCCCTCCGGCTCGGCCCGGCCGGTCGGGTTGTTCGGGCTGCACAGCCAGACCAACCCGGGGATCGCGCCGCCCGCGATGTCGGGTTCGGAAGCCGCCGCGCGGACCGCGTCGACGTCCAGCGCGTAGGCGGCGTCGGCCCCTCGACGGGGGACGCGGACGACCCGCGCAACCCGCTGCTCCGTGAGGATCCCGAACATCGGGTAGGTCGGGACCGGCACGATCGCTGCACCGCCGGGCAGCAGGAACGCCTTCGCCGAGAGGTCGAGGACCTCGTCCGCGCCAGCACCGACGAGCAGCTCGTCGCGCCCGACGCCGTAGCGCGCGGCGGCTGCATCGACGAGCCGGCGGTAATCCGACGGCGGGTACTCGGAGAGGGGCACCTCCCAGTTCGCGGCTGCCAGCAGCTCGGCGACGACGGATGGCGGCGACGGGGATGTATTCGTGTCGAACCGGACGATCGACTCGACCGGGACGTTGTAGCGCGCCGCGATCTCTTCATTCGTGGCCTCCCAGCTCCAGGAGGCCGGCTTCGTCGGCGACGCGAAGGTGACCGGCGTTGGGCTCACGCGGTGCGCGCTAGTGGCTCGCGGAGTCGGCAGTGTCCTTCTTGTGCGCCTCGACGACCTTCTCCGCGAGGTGCGCTGGCATCTCGTCGTACCGGTCGAGGCGCGAGGTGAACGTCCCGCGCCCGCCCGTGAGCGACTTCAGCTCGGTGGCGTACGAGAACAGCTCCGACTGCGGCACCTGGGCGCTGATCACCTGGAAGCCGTCCCGGCTGTCCATGCCCATGACTCGTCCGCGGCGCCCGTTGAGGTCCCGATTGACCTCGCCCAGGAACGCCTCGGGCACGCGAATCTCGACGTTCATGATCGGCTCGAGCAGGACCGGCTTGGCCTGCAGGATCCCGTCCTTGAGCGCCATCGAGGCCGCGATCTTGAACGACAGCTCGTTCGAGTCGACCGTGTGGAACGAGCCGTCAGTCAGGGTCGCCTTGAAGTCGGACAGGGGATAGCCCGCGACGACGCCCTCGGCCGCCGTCTCGCGAACGCCCTTCTCGACGCCCGGGAAGAACTGGCGCGGCACGGAGCCGCCCACGACCTTCTCCGCGAACTCAACGCCACCACCGGGATTGGGCTCGATATCCAGCCACACGTCGCCGAACATGCCGTGCCCGCCGGTCTGCTTCTTGTACCGGCCGTGGGCCTTGGCGCTGCCGCGGATCGACTCGCGATAGGGGACGCGCGGCGTCCTGGTCACGATCGCGGACCCGAACTTGCGCTTGAGCCGCTCGAGGATCACCGCTGCCTGGGCGTCGCCGAGGGTGCGCAGGATCTGCTCGCCCGCCTCGCTCCGCTCCACGCGCGCCGATGGCTCCTCCTCGAGCATGCGCTGCAGCGCGGGGCCCATCTTGTCCAGGTCGGTCTTGGTCTGCGGCTCGATGGCCATGATCAGCGTCGGCTCGGGGAAGGACAGCGGCGGGAGCGTGAACGGCTTCTCCTTCGACGAGATGGCGTCGCCGGTCGCCGTGACCGAGAGCTTGGCCACGGCGCCGATCTCGCCGGCCTTCAGCTCGCCGGTTGGCTCCTGGTCCTTGCCATGGAGCAGGAGCAGCTGGCCGATGCGCTCCTCGGTGCCGTGCGCGGCGTTCCAGGAGTGGCCCTGCGAATGGAGCGTGCCGGACAGCACGCGCAGGTAGGTCAGCCGACCGACGAACGGGTCGGCCGCCGTCTTGAACACGCGGGCGAGGAGCGGCCCGTTCGGGTCGGGTGGGACCTCGACGGTCGCGCCGGACTTGTCGATGGCCCTGGTCGGGCCCTCGTCGGCGGGGGAGGGGAGGTAGCGCACGATCGCGTCGAGCAGCGCCTGCAGCCCGACGCCCGTCGCCGACGAGCCGACGAGCACGGGGGCGAGAATCGATTCCTTGACGCCCTTGCGCAGGCACGCCTCGAGCTCGGCGTCGGCGACCTCCTCGCCCTCGAGGTATTTCATCAGGACGTCGTCGTCGGCCTCGGCTGCCGCCTCCAGGAGCTGGTCGCGCCGCCGGGCCACCTCGTCGGCCATGGCGTCGGGGATCGCGCTCTCGACCTCCTTGCCGTCCTCCCACGTGTACGCCTTGCGATGGACGAGGTCCACGTAGCCCGTGAAGTCATGGGCGGCGCCGATGGCCAGCTGGAGCGGTGCGATCTTGTTGCCGAACGTGCTCCGCAGCGCGTCAAGGGCTGCCGTGGGATCGGCGTTCTCCTTGTCGCACTTGTTGATGAAGAAGCACGCCGCGGTGTTCGTGCTCCGGCCGAGCGTGACCGCCTGCTCCAGGCCCGCCTCGACACCGCCCGTCGCGTCCGTCACCAGGATCGCGCCGTCGGCGGCCTCGAAGCCGGAGATGACCTCGGCGACGAAGTCGAGGTAGCCCGGCGTATCGATGATCGTGACCCGCGTCCCGTCGGTCTCGAACGTCGCCACCGCCAGGCTCAGCGACTCGCGCCGCTTCTGCTCCTCGGGCTCGAAGTCGAGGTGGGACGTCCCGTCGTCGACCTTGCCGACCCGGCCGACGGCCCCGGACTTGTGCAGCAGCTGCTCACCGAGCGTCGTCTTGCCCGCACCCGCGTGGCCGGCCAGGACGACGCTCCGAAGGTGGGGGAGATCGACGCTCTTGGTGGTCATCGGCGTTGCAAACCTCGTTCAATTTTGGGTGTCGGAGGCGGCCGTCAGAGGGGGTCCGGCCATTCTAGTCCGGTATACTCCCGGCCGATGTCAGGTCACTCCAAATGGTCGACCATCAAGCGCCAGAAAGGCGCCAATGACGCCAGGCGGGGGGCCATCTTCACCAAGGTCGCGCGCGAGATCAGCGTCGCCGCGCGGGCGGGTGGCGGCGACCCCGACGCGAACTACCGGCTGCGGCTTGCGATGGACAAGGCGCGGTCCGTCAACATGCCCCTCGAGAACATCAAGCGCGCGATCGAGAAGGCCACCGGCGGCGGTGAGGGCGAGATGTACGAGGAGGTCGTCTACGAGGGCTACGGCCCCGGCGGCGTGGCGATCCTCGTCGAGGCCGCGACCGACAATCGCAATCGCACCGCCGCCGAGGTTCGCGCGATCTTCGCCAAGGCCGGCGGGCAGCTCGCCGGGTCCGGGGCCGTGGCGTGGCAGTTCGAGCCGAGGGGACTGATCACGATCCCGGCGCGCGGCCAGGATCCCGACGACGTCGCGCTGGCCGCGATCGACGCGGGGGCCGAGGACGTCGACACCACCGGCGACGAGCTCGTCGAGGTGTACACGACGCCGGGTGGGCTCGAGCAGGTTCGGAAGGCGCTCGATGCCGCGGGGGTCGCTGTCGAGCACGCCGAGAGCACGATGGTCGCCAAGAGCACGATCACCGTTGATGAGCAGCGGGCACGCCAGAACCTTCGCCTGGTCGAGTCGCTCGAGGACCTCGACGACGTCCAGCGCGTGACCGCCAACTTCGACATCCCCGAGGAGATCTTCGCCGAGGTCGCGGGTTGACCTCCGCGCCTCGCGACCCTGCGCGGCAAGCCGCCGCGTGATCGTCCTCGGCATCGATCCCGGCACCGCGGCCCTCGGCTACGGCATCGTCGAGAGCCGGAGCGGCCGCCTGCGGATGATCGACGGCGGCTGCTTCGAGACCAAGCCGGACGCCTCGCTCCCGACTCGCCTCCTCGCGATCCACGGCCTGCTCGATGAGCTGATCGCGATGCACAAGCCGGACCTCGTCGCCGTGGAGCGGCAGTTCTTCTCACGCAATGCGCAGACCGCGTTCGCGGTGGGCCAGGCGCGTGGCGTGGTGCTCCTCGCCGCCGCCCAGGCCGAGGTGCCCGTTCGAGAAGCCACGCCGAACGAGGTCAAGGTCGCCGTCACAGGCTACGGCGGCGCGGCCAAAGACCAGGTCGGGCGGATGGTCGCGGTGTGCCTCGGGCTCGCGGAGCCGCCGCGGCGCGACGACACGGCCGATGCCCTCGCCGTCGCGATCTGGGCGGCGAACGCGGAGCGACCCGGCACGGAGCGGCGATCCGCGGTGCTGGATCGCGCCGCGGTCGACCCCATCGAGCGACATGGCAACGGCGCCACGAATGGCGACGGTGGCGCGGGCAACGGCCACGGCTCGAGCTACGAGCGCGCGGTTCGCGACGCGCTCGCGCGGGAGCGGACACCGGGCACTCGTCGGCGCGCCTGACCCGTGATCGCGTCGCTCGACGGCACGGTCGCGGCGATCGCTCTCGATTCGCTCGTGGTCGAGGTCGGCGGCGTGGGCTATCGGGTCTTCGCCGCGCCGTCGGTGCTGACCGCGGCAGTGCCGGGCGGTCGCCTGAAGCTGTTCACCCACCACGTCGTGCGCGAGGACCTGCAGGCGCTGTACGGCTTCCGGACGGTCGAGGAGCTCGGGTTCTTCGGGCTGCTGCTGACCGTCACGGGGGTCGGGCCGAAGGTGGCGATGGCCATCGTCGGCTCGCGCCCGACCGCCGAGCTCCAGCTCGCGATCATGCAGCAGGACCAGGCGGTCCTCGTCTCGATCCCCGGGATCGGCAAGCGCCTCGCCGAGCGCGTGATCTTCGAGCTCAAGGAGAAGGTTGCCGCCGCCGGCGTGGCGGCGCTGGTGACCGTCGCGGGGCAGCCGCCCGCCGAGGGCGACGTCGTGGGTGCGCTGCAGGCGCTCGGCTACTCGCTGCCGGAGGCGCGCGAGGCGGCACGCGTCGGGCTGGGCATGGCAGGCGCGGGTGCGTCATTGGAGGACCGGGTCAAGATGGCCCTGCGGATGTTGGCGAGGGACGAGCCGGCCCCTCGGTGAACGATTCGGGGGTCAAGCCATGCCGGCCAGCAGTGACGCGCGGCTTCGGGAGGCCGATCGCATTCGAGCGTCAGGCGGATTTGCGCTGCCTGGCGGCGTGGGCGACGGCGGCCTGCTCGATTGTCATGCCCTGCGCCCACGTCGACTCGAACGAGGTTTTGAGGACCCTTGCGAGGGATGGGTGCTCGACGACCATGATCGTGAGGTCGACGCCGGAGCCGACCGGGTCCTGCATGCCGAACATCACGATCGTCTCGTCGATGATGACCAGCTTCAGCGGCAGGCTGTCGACGAAGCGCGCTTCCTCCCCGGCTTCGATGAAGCGCTCGACGCCGGCGATGAACGCCGGGTCGTTGAACGCGCTCATCTCGTACACGCTCCGGGCGCGGTGCGAGCGCGAAACCTCGAGGCCCTCGGGGTTCTCCTGGGGCTGAGACGCGTAGGGCGGCTTGGTGAAGACGAGGATCTCGCGCTTGACCGACGCCTGGAGCTCGCCGAAGCGCTCGTTGATGGCGCCACTGTCACGGAGGACCTCGATGTACTCGAGGGGATCCGTGTGCTCGAGGCCGGAGCGATAGGCGGGTTGAAGGTCGTCGATGGCTCGTGCCGCGGCGTGCTCGAGGTCCTGGAGCTGGCGGCGGTGCTCGGCGACGAGGCGGTCGACAGCGAGCTCGGGCGCGACCGCCGCGTACTTCACGACCGAGCCGGGTCGGGCCGAGGCGAGGCCCTTCTCGACGAGGCTGCCCAGCACGTCGTAGATACGCTGGCGGGGGAGGCCGGCCTGGCGCGAAACCTGGGCGGCGGTGAACGAGTCACGACCGAGGAGGGCGACGTACGCCTTGGCCTCGTACGTGGTCAGGCCGAGCTGGGTGAGCTCGGCAACGTTGCGCGGCAGAACCTGCATATCGCGAGGCTAGAAACCACGCCGCGTGGTGTCAAGTTGCGGCCGCATATCAAGTTCAGCGTGGCAGGCCAGCCACCGGCGCCAGTGGCGCCCGGTCGTGTCCGAGCATGAATGTGAACATCTGTACGAAACGGACTCGAGTTTGCTATCCTCGCGACGGTGGTGGACGACGACCGATCGAGGATCCTGGCGGCCGATCTGCACGACGCCGACGTCGTCGTCGAGAGCTCCCTGCGACCGCGCAGCCTCGATGAGTACATCGGCCAGCGCGAGGTCAAGGCCAACCTCTCGATCCTGCTGACGGCAGCCCGGGCGAGGGGAGAGGCGGCCGATCACGTCCTGCTCTACGGCCCCCCGGGCCTGGGCAAGACGACGCTGGCCACGATCATCGCCCGCGAGCTGGACGTGAACGTTCGCTACACCTCCGGCCCGGCGGTCGAGCGCCCCGGCGACCTCGCGGCGGTCCTCACGAGCCTCGAGGAGCGGGACGTCCTGTTCATCGACGAGATCCATCGCCTGAATCGGGCGGTCGAGGAGATCCTCTATCCGGCGATGGAGGACTACGCCCTCGACGTGATGATCGGCAAGGGGCCGAGCGCGCGCTCACTGCGGCTGAGCCTGAAGCCATTCACCGTCGTTGGTGCAACGACGCGAGCAGGCAGGATCTCGTCGCCTCTGCGCGACCGGTTCGGGGCGACATACCGGCTCGACTTCTACGAGGAGGTCGAGCTGACCGATATCGTCGAGCGGTCCGCGCGCATCCTCGGCGTCGAGATCGACGGTCCTGCGGCGCTGGCCATCGCGCGGCGGGGGCGGGGCACGCCGCGGATCGTGAACCGGCTGCTCAAGCGGGTGCGCGACCACGCCGAGGTCCACGGCGACGGCCAGGCGATGCGCCTCCTCGAGATCGACGACGCCGGCCTCGACTCGACGGATCGCAAGCTGCTGGCGTCGATCATCCAGAAGTTCGCCTCGGGGCCGGTCGGCGTGGCGGCCCTCGCCGCCGTGCTGTCCGAGGAGGTCGAGACGATCGAGGATGTGTACGAGCCGTTCCTGCTGCGCCTTGGGTTTCTCGATCGCACGCCGCAGGGCCGGGTGGCCACGGAAGGAGCGCGGACGCACCTGGCCGGGCTCGGCTACGAGATCCCGCCGCCGCGGCGAGCGGAGCCGGACATCGTCCCGCTCTGGGAGGAGCCGGGCTCGAGCAGCGGGGGCACATGACCGCCGTCGCCACCGCCCGCCCGGCATCGTTCGAGGTCCTCGCCGCGCCCCAGCCGGATGGCCGGATACGCGCGCGCCTGGGCAGGCTCACGCTCCCGCACGGGGTCGTCGAGACGCCGCAGTTCATGCCCGTCGGCACCAACGCCGCGGTCAAGGCGCTCGACCCGGACGATCTCGAGGCCGCCGGCGCGAGCATCGTGCTCGCCAACACGTACCACCTGTTCCTGCGGCCGGGCCATGAGCGGATCGCCCGCCTCGGCGGCCTGCACCGGTTCATGGCGTGGGACCACCCGATCCTGACCGATTCGGGCGGCTTCCAGGTCGTGTCCCTCGCCGACTCTCGGGTCATCGACGACGACGGGGCCACGTTTCGGAGCCACATCGACGGCTCGACCCACCGGCTGACGCCCGAGTCGGCGATCGCGGTCCAGGAGGCGCTCGGTGCGGATGTGGCCGTCGCGTTCGACCACCCGGTGTATCCGTCGTCGCGCCGCGCAGTCGTCGAGGACGCCACCGAGCGGACCCATCGCTGGGCCGAGCGTTCGCTCCGTGCCCACAGCCGCCCTGACCAGGCGTTGTTCGGCGTGATCCAGGGCGGCCTCGAGCCCGACCTGCGCGCGCGCTCGACGCAGTTCATCGCCGGGCTGCCGTTCGACGGGATCAACATCGGTGGGCTGGCCGGCGACGAGACGCCGGAGCAGCGCCGGGGTGCGCTCGACGTGGTCATCGATCTCCTGGCGGACGACCCCCGTCCGCGTTACCTGATGGGCCTCGGCTCGCCGGCGGAACTGCTCGACGCGGTGGAGCAGGGGATCGACCTGTTCGATTCGGTGCTCCCGTCGCGGGTCGCGCGGACGGGCCAGGTCTGGGTCCCCGGCGGCCGTCTCAGCTTTCGGAACGCAGAGCTGTTGGACGATCCCCGCCCGATCGAGGAGGGCTGTTCGTGCCTCGCCTGCCGCCGCTTCTCACGGGCGTACATCGCCCACCTGTTCCGGGCGCGCGAGCTGCTCGCGTACCGGCTCGCAACTTGTCACAACCTCACCTTCACCCTAGACTTCATGCTCAGGATCCGCACCGCGATCGCGGCCGGACGTCTCCCCGAATCGCTCGACGAGCTACGCCTCCGTGCGGGCCGGAGCAGCCTCGACGAAGCGACAGGTGAGCCGGAGTGAAGCGGCGCCGGGTACCGTCCATCCACCGCGGAGGAAGCCTCGATGGGCTCTCGAGATCGACCCAGCCGCGAAGCCAAGAAGAAGCCCAAGGACCGGTCGAACGCACCCAAGGTGCAGCCGCTGGCGGAGCCGCCGATGAACGTCGAGCTGATCCGCAAGCCGCGCAAGCCGCGCTGGGACGAAGAGAACCGGGACGAGGCCTGATCGGTCGATCCGGACGGTGCTCGCCAGCTCCGACCGTCGACCGCAGCTGGACAGGAGCGTGAGGCGACGATGGCGGTAGTCGGCGAGCGGAACGGCGAGCGCGCCGTGGCTGAGCGAGGGCGCGCGGTCGACGCGGCGATCCTCGCGATCGAGAAGCAGTTCGGCTCAGGCTCGATCATGCGCCTCGGCTCGGCCGAGCGGCAACACGTCGACACGATCCCGACCGGTTCGATCGCGCTCGACCTCGCGCTCGGGGTGGGCGGCATTCCGCGCGGCCGGATCACCGAGGTCTTCGGGCCCGAGTCGTCGGGCAAGACGACGCTCTGCCAGCACATCATCGCGGAGGCGCAACGCAACGGCGGCGTGGCGGCGTTCATCGACGTCGAGCACGCGCTCGACCCCGGCTATGCGCGGGCGTGCGGCGTCAACGTCGACGAGCTGCTCGTGAGCCAGCCCGACACCGGCGAGCAGGCGCTCGAGATCACCGAGACCCTGATCCGCTCCGGCGGCATCGACGTGGTCGTCGTCGACTCGGTCGCGGCCCTCGTGCCCCGCGCCGAGATCGAAGGCGAGATGGGCGACTCCTTCGTCGGCATCCAGGCCCGGCTGATGAGCCAGGCGCTGCGCAAGCTGACCGGCGCGGTCAGCCGCTCCAACACGTCCCTGGTCTTCACCAACCAGCTGCGCGAGAAGATCGGCGTCATGTTCGGCAATCCCGAAGTGACGCCGGGCGGCCGGGCCCTGAAGTTCTACGCCAGCGTGCGGCTGGACATCCGCCGGGTCGAGACGATCAAGAGCGGCCAGGAGTCGATCGGCAATCGGGTCCGCGTCAAGGTCGTCAAGAACAAGGTGGCGCCGCCGTTCCGGGTCGCCGAGTTCGACGTGATGTACGGCGAGGGCATCTCGAAGGAAGGCGGCCTCCTCGACGTCGGCGTGGCGATGGACGTCGTCGACAAGACCGGCGCCTGGTTCACCTACGCGGACACGCGCCTCGGCCAGGGCCGCGAGGCGGCCAAGGACTTCCTGCGCCAGAACGAGGCGATCGCCAAGGACATCGAGTCGAAGATCCGCGCCAAGGTCGCGGGCGGTGACGCGGCCGTCCCCGTGGAAGGCATCGAGGAGGCCGAATAGCCTCGCGCGCCGATCCGACGCCATGGCGCCGGCAGGCCGCATCCTGTCAGACATTCCGGCGGGGAGTTGTAGGCACGCCAGCGGCCGCGCTCGCGGCTCGGTATGGGCGCCGAGCGGCCGGATGCGTGCTCACGCAAACGTGATGCTGTTCCGAATCGGCGACCGGCAGAGGTAATGGGCTCCCGATTGCGAGCCTACGACTCTCCAGGGTGATATCTGGCAGGAAGCGCCACAGGCCGCGCGAGTCGATTGCCGAAGGGCGCGCCCGACGTGGCGCAATCGACGATCCCGAAGTGGTGCTCGCGGCGGCGCTCCGCTTCCTGGAAGCGCGGCCGCGTTCCGCGGCGGAGGTGCGACGCCGGCTGACCGGGGCCGGCTATCGCGAGGAGCTGGTCGCCGGAGCGATCGAGCGGCTCGCTGAGCTTGGGATCCTCGACGACGAGGCGTTCGCGCGCGCCTGGATCGAGTCGCGCGACCGGGCGCGGCCGCGAGGCGAGCGGGCCCTTCGTAGTGAGCTATTCCGGAAAGGGATCGACCGCCAGCTCGCCGACGACGTGCTCGACGAGCGCGCGACCGAGCAGCCCGATGCCGACGCGGCAGCGGCGCGACGGGTCCTCGAGCGCCACGCGAACGCCCTCGCGCGGGTGGCGGATCCACGCGCTCGCCGGCAGCGCGCCTACGCGCTCCTTGCTCGCAGTGGCTTCGATTCGGAGACCGCCGTCGAGGCGATCGCGGCGACGTTCCCGCGCGATTCGGAGGGCTGACCCTGATCAGCCTGGGGCGAGCCCGACGCCCGTAGTAGGCTACGCCCAGCAAGCAACGCGTCCGGCCGCAACCAGGCCGGATGGGAGGATGAAGATGGACACGACCACCCTCGCCCTTGGGGCGCTGGTCGGCCTTGCCATTGGGCTCGGTCTTGGCTACATCGCCAAGAGCCAGCTGGCAAGCCAGTCGATCAAGGCCGCCACCGAGAAGGCCGCACGCATCGTCTCCGACGCGAATGCACGGCAGAAGGACCTGATCCTCGAGGCCAAGGAGGAGAAGATCCGCCTTGTCCGAGAGGCCGAGGACGAGGCGCGCGAACGGCGCGGGGAGCTCACCAACCTCGAGCGCCGGCTGCATACCCGCGACGAGCAGCTCGACCAGCGCTCGGACATGCTCGAGCAGCGCGATCGCAAGCTGCTCGAGAAGCAGATCGAGCTGGACAAGGGCCGCGAGGAGCTCGACAAGCTCAACCTCGAGCGCGTCGCTGCACTCGAGAAAGTCAGCGGCCTGTCCGCCGAGGACGCCAAGTCGATCCTGCTCGAGGCGATCCGCGAGGAGGCCGAGCGCGACGCGGTCAAGCTCGCCCGGTCGATCGAACGGCGGGCCCGCGAGGAGGCCACCGAGAAGGCGCGCGACATCATCCTGACCGCGATGCAGCGGGTCGCGGCGGACCACACCGCCGAGCACACGGTGACCGTGGTCCACCTGCCCAACGACGAGATGAAGGGCCGGATCATCGGTCGAGAGGGGCGCAACATCCGCGCCCTCGAGCAGGCCACCGGCATCGACCTGATCATCGACGACACGCCCGAGACGGTCGTCCTTTCGGGCTTCGACCCGGTTCGCCGGGAGATCGCCCGAATCTCGCTCACGAAGCTGATGGGCGACGGGCGCATCCACCCGGGCCGGATCGAAGAAGTCGTGGCCAAGGCCCGTGCCGAGGTCGATCTCGTGATGCGCCAGGCGGGCGAGCAGGCCGCCTATGACGCGGGCGTGCCCGGCCTTCCCCCCGAAGTCGTGAGGCTGCTCGGGCGGCTCAAGTACCGGACGAGCTACGGCCAGAACGTGCTCGTCCACTCGATCGAGACCAGCCACCTCGCGGCCGTCATCGCCTCCGAGCTCGGGGTCGACGTGATGGCCGCCAAGATGGGCGGGCTGCTGCACGACATCGGCAAGGCGGTCGACCACGAGGTCGAGGGGCCGCACGCCGCGATCGGCGCGCAGATCGCCCAGAAGTACGAGCTGCCGTTCAAGGTCATCAACGGCATCGCCGCGCACCACCAGGAGGTCGAGTACGCCTGTCTCGAGGCGCCGATCGTCCAGGTCGCCGACGCGATCAGCGCGTCCCGGCCCGGCGCCCGCGGCGAGACGATGGAGACGTACGTCAAGCGGCTCGAGGACCTCCAGGCCATTGCCGAGAGCTTCGGTGGGGTCGAGAAGTCGTTCGCGGTCCAGGCCGGGCGCGAGGTCCGGATCCTCGTCCGACCGGAAGAGATCGACGACCTGTCGGCCACCCGTCTCGCACGCGACATCGTCAAGAAGATCGAGGACCAGCTGACCTATCCGGGCCAGATCAAGGTCACGGTCATCCGGGAGACCCGCGCGGTCGAGTACGCGAAGTAGGGAAGGCCGGCGCCGGGCTCGGCCCGGACTTGCGCGTTCGCTAGCGGGCGAACCCGCCGAGGTATCGCGGCTTGGCAGCGAACGGCACGCCCGCGGCGCGCAGGCCGGCATCCATCTCGGCCGCCGCGCCGTCCGGCCGCCCGAACACCTCGATCCGCACCGGCTCCAGGTACGCCATGACGGCCGTCAGGTCGCTCGGCAGAAGCTGCATCTGCTCCGCCAGGACGGCCATGTGCTTGTCCAGCGTCCCGCCATCTCGGTACACGTGGACGTAGGTGATCTCGCCGAGGTCGTCGGTCGCGAACGCCAGGAAGCCGGTAACGCCGGGCTCGTTGGCCTCGACGACCCGCACCAGCTCGGCGTAGAAGCGCGAATAGTCCTCGAACTTGCCGGGCCTGATCCGATACGTGCTGACGTATACGACCGGGTCGGCGCTGGTGGTCATGGCTGCCTCGTCCCGGATCAGCAGGGCAGGTCGGCGTCGAACCCTGAGCTGAAGTATTGGGCGAGCACAGTCGTGCCGCCGGTGAACGCAGGCCTCGTGCACAGCTGGTGCGCGCCCCTGAGCGTGCCGCCGCCCGCGATCCAGCTCGGGTAGGCCGAGAACGAGAGTGAGCCGGCTGTGATCGTGTTCCACTGCAGCTGGGTCGAGTAGAAGCCGAGGCGGGTCACGCCGGCGGTGGTGCTCAGGTAGTCGACCTCGCCGGCCAGGGCCTCAATATTGAGGCTCGGGTCGTCGCGCCAGCTGTTCGAGGTCTCGACGTCGAGCCACCAGCGCGTGGCCGCAGGCTTCGCCGTCAGCCCAAGCGACTGGTATGCGGCCTGTGCCGTCTGGAACGAGTGCTGGGCCGCGTTCCAGCCGTAGTCGTAGGCGCAGTCCGCCGTGTCGGGATTGGCCGCGTCGCACACCCGTGGCGAGGTTTGGCCGGACGGCCAATGGCTCGAGAGCACGGGCCCCGGATTGCCGGTGTTCGCGTACAGCTCAGCACTCCCGCTGCCGCCCCAGGCGATCTGCGCGGAGAGGCACGGGTTCGCGCTGAACACCCTGCCGCCGTTGACGCCGACGATCCCGAACGCCGGGTTGGCCGGGAACGCCCCGCCGCACTGCGGGTAGGAGATGTCGTAGCCGCGGCTCGTCTTGGGACCGCCGCCGCCACCGCCGCCACCTCCATCGGGCTTTCCCTGCGCTGAGGTGTTGCCAGGGACCTGGTCGACGTTGTCGCCCGGCGGGACGATGATCGCGGTCAACCCGTCGCGCTCGGGTTCGACCGCGAACGCCGTGCCGGTGACGGCTGAGACGGCGCCACCTGCGATGACGGAGGCGAGCAGCACGCGTGCGACGCGACGCGCCGCGAGGAAATGTGAGTGGGGCACGGGATCGGGCACGGAACGGAACCTGAAACGGTGGCTCGAGGGACGGTGACGGTACCGCCGATCCGCTCGAGGCGTCAACCGCCGACACGAACGATCGTCACAGCCTCCGGTGTCGGCCGCCGGTGATAGCCTCCCCGCGTGCCAGATTCAGCCCCGGATTCCCGGGCCGCCGGTCGCGTCCGGCTCGGCAACCCGGCCAACGGCAATGCTCCGCGCCCGGCGGGCGCGTGCCGCGTCCTGATGATCGGCGACGTCATCGGCAAGCCCGGGCGTCAGGCGCTCGAGGCCCTGCTTCCGATCCTCCGCGAGGAGCGCTCGATCGACTTCGCGACCGCCAACGGCGAGAACCTCGCCGGCGGGATGGGCCTCACCGCATCGACTGCGGACGCCCTGCTCGAGCACGGCGTCGACGTCATCACGTCGGGCAACCACATCTGGGACAAGAAGGAGATCTATCCGTCGCTCGAGTCGTCCGACCGGATCCTGCGGCCGCTCAACTACGGCACGCACGGCGTGCCGGGCAGGGGCTGGGGCGCGTACCAGGCACTCGACGGCACAGACCTCGCGGTGATCAACCTGCAGGGGCGCACGTACATGCAGCCGATCGAGAGCCCGTTCACCGATGCCGACCGCCTGCTCGAGGAGGCGGGCGAGCCGCTCCCACCGGTCCGCCTCGTCGACTTCCACTGCGAGATCACGTCGGAGAAGAACGCGATGGGCGTGCACCTCGACGGGCGTGTCTCGGCGGTCGTGGGTACGCACACCCACGTGCCGACCGCCGACGACCGGATCCTGCCCGGCGGCACTGCCTATCAGAGCGACCTCGGGATGACGGGTCCGGCGTGGAGCATCATCGGGTTCACGCCCGAGAGCGTGCTGCCACGGTTCCTCAACGGCCTCCCGACCAGGTTCGAGGTCGGGGATGGCGCAGTCGTCCTCAACGCGACCCAGATTGACATCGACCCTGCGACGGGGCGGGCGCTGGCGATCGAGCGGATCCAGCGGGTCTGGGAGGGATGACGAGCGCAGCGGATCGGCACCACGCGGCGGCTTCGCGATTCGTGCCGCCGACGCCCGCGACGCTCGACCTGCACACCCACACGCTGCGCTCCGACGGGCTGCTGACGCCCGCCGAGCTCGTGGAAGCCGCTGCAACGGCGGGCGTCCGGCTGCTCTCGATCACCGATCACGACACGCTGGCCGGCGTTCGCGAGCTGCGGCGCGACGGGCCGGTACCCGCCGGCATCGAGATCGTGCCGGGCATCGAGATCAACACGGTCGTCGAGAAGCGCAATCACGTCGCCGAGGGCGAGGTGCACGTGCTCGGGCTCGGGGTCGATCCCGATGACGATGCGCTCGAGGCGGCGCTCGCCCGGCAGCGCGACGCCCGCCGGATTCGCTTCGATCGGATGGTCCAGAAGCTGCGCGAGCTGGGCATGCCAATCGACGAAGCGCTGGAGGCCATGCCGGCGACGACCGAGGAAGATGCGCTCGGGCGGCCGCGCCTGGCCCGCGCGCTGATCAAGCGCGGATTCGCGGTGAGCGTCGAGGACGCGTTTCGCCGGCACCTGTCCCGCGGCCGGCCGGCCTACGTGCCTCGCCAGGGCCTCGGGCCGGCTGACGCCATTCGCGCCATCCGCTCGGCGGGCGGCCTCGCCTCGCTGGCCCATTATGCGGAGGCGGGTGAGCACCTGCCCTTCGTGCGCGGCCTGATCGATGTCGGCCTCAACGGGCTCGAGGTGTACTACCGCGCCTACGACCAGGAGACGGTCGCTGGCCTTGCTCGGATCGCCACGGATCTCCGCCTGGTCATGACCGGCGGCACTGACTACCACGGTGACCGGGAGACCTACGCCGAGGCGCACGCAGAGCTGTGGGTCCCACCGGAGGCGGAGCCCGCGTTCCGCGCGGGGCTGTCGGCAAGCCTGGTCGGGGAGGGGAGCGCCGCGTAGAGCCGGCGCGCGCTGGTTGTCCATCGAGCTGTGAATCCGCACACTCCCGGCGTGACGCCGGAGACGAGGTACGCGAAGAGCGGCGATCTCCACATCGCATACCAGGTGCTCGGCAGCGGCCCGCTGGACCTCGTGTTCATCCCGGGGCTGTTCACGCATGTGGAGCACCAGTGGGAAGAGCCGAGCTTCGCGCGGTTTCTCGGACGGCTCGCATCGTTTTCGCGCCTGATCGTCTTCGATGCGCGAGGCGCCGGGCTCTCGGACCAGGCCCTCGAGCTGCCTCCGATGGAGGAGCAGATGGACGATGTTCTGGCTGTCCTCGATGCAGCGGGGTCATCGTCCGCGGCTTTCTTCGGTCTGTCGCAGGCGGGTCCGATGGCCATCCTGTTCGCCGCGTCCCACCCCGAGCGAACGAGAGCGATCGTGTTGTATGGCACGTACGCCTCGCCTCGCCGGCAGGCGGAGTACCCCTGGGGTCGGAGCGCGGAGTGGATGGAGGACTTCGACCGCCAGATCGATCAGGCGTGGGGGTCCGGCGTCTTCCTGCCCCAGGTGGCGCCATCCCGACTCGAAGATGAACCGTTTCGGCGCTGGTGGAGCCGGTACGAGCGACTCTCACACGGGCCGGGTAATGCGCTGGCCTACTTCAGGATGAACGCCCAGATCGATGTTCGCGCGATCTTGCCGACGATGCAGGTGCCGACGCTGGTCCTGCAGCGGCGGGGCGACCTCTTCCGTGATCCCGGCCACGCACGGTACCTGGCTGATCACATTCCCGGCGCAAAGCTCGTGGAGTTCGATGGTGTCGATCATCTGCCGTACCTCGGCGATGCGGATTCGATCCTCGACGAGGTTCAGGAGTTCGTGACCGGGGTTCGTCCGCCCCCCGACAACGATCGCGTGCTCGCCACCGTCGTGTTCACCGACATCGTCGGCTCGACGCAGCACGCGAGCGCGGTCGGCGATCGAGCCTGGAGGGACCTGCTCGAACGGCACCATGCGCTCGTCCGCGAACAGTTGACCAGATTTCGTGGTCGGGAGATCGATACGGCCGGAGACGGGTTCCTGGCCACCTTCGACGGCCCCGCCCGCGCGGTGCGATGCGCGATGGCAATCGTCGGGGCGATGCCGGCGATCGGGCTGGAGGTCCGCGCCGGCGTCCACACGGGAGAAATCGAGTTGATTGGCCAGGACGTCGGCGGCATTGCCGTCCACATCGGCGCTCGCGTGGCCGCGCTTGCCGGTCCCGGCGAGGTCCTCGTCTCGAGCACAGTCCGCGACCTCGTGGCCGGGTCAGGAATCGAGTTCATCGACCGAGGCGAGTCTCGGCTGAAAGGCGTACCCGCCTCGTGGCGGCTGTTCGCGGTGTCGAAGGCTTGATGGTCGCACCCGGATTCACTCGACCATGACCTGGTCGTGGCGAGCGTAGAGGTCCGCCCAGTCGGCCTTGGTCATCTGCCGGCCGGTCGCGCCGATCTCGGCGAGCGCCTCGAAGTAGCCCTCGCGCGCGACACCCGGCGAGAACAGGATCAGGAAGGTCGCCGGCGCCGGGCTGTCGTTGCGGAAGCCGTGGATGCCGCCCTGCGGTATGTACAGGAAGAAGCCCGGCTCGCCAGCCAGCCACGACTCCCCGTTGAAGAAGCTCGGGTTGCCGTCGAGCACATAGAACGATTCGGAGAACGTCCGGTGGAAGTGGCCGGTCGCGCCACCGGTGTGCGCCCGCATTTCCCAGCGATACAGCCCGAAGTCGCCGCGAGTGGACGAGCCGGTCGCGACGAACCGCGCGACCGTGCCCGACTTCATCGTCAGGGCCCGCATCTCGGCCATCGGGACCGCGGTCGCGCTGACCTCGCCGGACTCGCCCGTATACGACATCCGTGCCTCCGCGAGGGGATAGCCACTAGCATGGCACGGCCATGACGACCGGGCGCCTGCTGCCGATGCTCGAGATCGCGCCGCCGCCGGCGAGTGCGGGTCGCGACTCCACCGAGGTCGAGGACGCTCGGCTCGCCGAGTTCCGGCCCGAACCTCGCGCCCTGCCGAGCTTCTACGTCTGGACACTCGGTTGCCAGATGAACCGCAGCGACTCGGAGGAGATGGCCGGCCGGCTGCTCGCCGCCGGCTGCGCCGAGGCGCCGTCGATGGACGCGGCGGACCTCGTCGTCATCAACACCTGTGCGATCCGCGAGGCCGCCGAGGCCAAGGTGATCGGGCGGCAGGGCGAGCTGGCCCGGCTCAAATCGCTGAACCCATCGATGCGCGTGGTCATGACGGGCTGCGCGGTGCGCGAGATGGACCGCGACCGGCTGGATCGGCGCTTTCCGGCGGTCGACCTGTTCCTTCGCCCGGACCAGGAGCCGGAGCTCGTCGATCGGCTCGGGCTGGCCTCGGCGCAGGGTCCGATCGGCCTGACAGGTGCAACGACGGTCGTCGGTCGCAACCTCGTCGGCGTCGCGGAACACCTGGCCGGCACGCGCGCCGCCGCGGTCGCTGGTGGCACGGTCCATCGCCACTCCGCGGTCTCGGCCTGGCTGCCGATCATCTACGGCTGCGACAAGACGTGCACGTACTGCATCGTGCCGTTCAGCCGCGGCCCGGAGCGCAGCCGGCCGTTCGACGAGATCGTCGACGAGGCTCGGACGATCGCAGCCCAGGGCTTCCGCGAGGTGACGCTGCTCGGTCAGAACGTCAACTCGTACGGGCACGATCTCGCGCCGGAGGCGAGATTCGGGCACGTCCGCACCGAGCGCTGGGCGGGCCGCCGCCTCGACCTCGGATCACGCCCTGATCTGGCGGAGCTCATCCGCGCGATCGACGACCTGCGCACCGCGGATGGCAGCCCGGCGATCCCACGCCTGCGCTTCATCACCTCGCACCCGTGGGACCTGTCCGACCGGCTGATCGAAGCCATGGCCGACTGCTCGTCGGTGTGCGAGGCGCTGCACCTCCCGGTCCAGTCGGGCGACGACGCGGTCCTCAAGCGCATGGGCCGCCAGTACACGATCGAGCACTATCTCGAGCGGCTCGAGCGGATTCGCGAGGCGGTCCCGGAAATTGCGATCAGCACTGACGTCATCGTCGGCTTCTGCGGCGAGACCGAGGAACAGTTCGAGTCGACGCTGCGGCTGCTCGAGCGCGTTCGCTACGACCAGGTCTTCGCCGCTGCCTACTCGGAGCGGCCGGGCACCCCCGCGACGCATCTCGCCGACGACGTCCCTGCCGAGGACAAGCGCCGGCGCCTGAACACGCTGCTCGGCGTGCAGGAGCCGATCGGGCTCGAGCGCAACCAGGCCTGGCTCGATCGCGACGTCGAGGTCATGGTCGATGCCGTCGTGCCGCCGCGTTCGCATGACCACGACCCGGTCGACGGGGACGAGCCGCCCGTCGCCGATTCAAGCGCACGGCGACCGATCGGCGAGCCGGGCGAGGGGAGCGGCGACGTCCACCTCTCCGGGCGGACCCGCCAGAACAAGCTCGTTCACCTGCTCGGGCCGGCGTCGTGGCTCGGCAGCTTCGTCAACGTCCGCATCGAGCACGCCGGCCCATATGCCCTTCGAGGCACTCCCGTCGCGGATGCCTGACCCGGGAGCGGGAGCGCCCCCGCTCCTCGTCATCGCGGGCTCGACCGCCACCGGCAAGACAGGCCTCTCGCTGGCGCTCGCGCGGGCACTTCGCGACGGCGGCGTACCCGCGGAGATCATCTCGGCCGATTCGCGACAGGTGTTCCGTGGCCTCGACATCGGGACTGCCAAGGTGCCCGCGGCCGATCGCGCCGACGTTCGGCATCACGGCCTCGATCTCGTGGAGCCCGACGAACCGTTCTCGGTCGCCCATTTCGTCCGCCACGCCAACGATGCCCTGCGGGGCATCGCGGAGCGCGGCAGCATCGCGATCTTGGTCGGCGGCACCGGGCTGTACCTGCGCGCCGTCGCCCGCGGGCTCGATGCCGATGCGTTGCCCGCAGATCGCGACACGCGCGCGGCCGTCGAAGGCATGCTCGCGCGCGAGGGCCTGGGCGCCGCGGTCGCGAGGCTCCATCGGCTCGCACCGAAGCGCGCGGCACGCACCGATCTCTCGAACCCGCGCCGGGTCGCGCGTGCCCTCGAGATCGCGGAGCTCGCGGGCGACGCGCCCCTGCCGCCGCCGCGCGGCTACCCGGGGCCCGTGC
>VBGT01000032.1:28326-37694 GCA_005889475.1 Chloroflexota bacterium
ATCGACCGGGAGGCGGCCATCGAACGAGACGCGGCCAGGAACGTGGCGTTCGCCAGGCGCCAGGCGACCTGGTTCCGCGCCGAGCGCGAGATCGAGTGGCTTGACGCCACGGAGGACCCGCTGCCGGCGACTCTGGCCGCGGCCCGCGAGCTCGTCAGCGCGGCGAGCGACCCAGCGGACGAGCCCTAGACTTGCCGGCATGCCCGCACGAAGCAACGGTCGAACCACGCTGATCGAGCTCGAACAACCGGTCGAGCGTGCGTTCCTGGTCGCCGTCGACACAGGCACGGCGCCTGGCTGGAACGCCGAGGACTCGCTGGCCGAGCTGGCGAATCTCGCCCTGACGGCCGGTGCCGACGTGGTCGGCGCGGAGTGGCAGAACCGGCGCCACGTCGACCCGCACTGGTATGTCGGCAAGGGCAAGGCCGAGGAGCTCGTCGCCGCCAAGTCCGAGACCGGCTTCGACCTGCTCGTCGCCGACGACGAGCTGTCGCCGACCCAGCAGAAGATGCTCGAGGGACTGGTCAAGACCAAGGTCATCGATCGCAGCCGGCTGATCCTCGACATCTTCGCCCAGCACGCGCGCACGCACGAGGGCCGGCTCCAGGTCGAGCTCGCCCAGCTCGAGTACCAGCTGCCGCGCCTGACCCGGCTGTGGACGCACCTGTCGCGCACCCAGGGCGGCATCGGCTCGCGGGGACCGGGCGAGAGCCAGCTCGAGACGGACCGGCGCGTCATCCGCGATCGGATCAAGCGGATGAAGGAGCGCGTCGACGACGTCCGGCGAGCGCGGGAAACGGCCGCGCGCGGCCGCGACCGGCGGCTGATGCCCACGGTCGGCATCGTCGGCTACACGAACTCGGGCAAGTCGACCCTGCTCAACGCGCTCGTCGGCAGCGAGGTCGCGCGCGCCGAGGACAAGCTCTTCGCGACCCTCGACCCGACGTCGCGCCAGGTCAGGCTCGGCGACGGGCAGACCGCGATCCTGACCGACACCGTCGGCTTCATCCACAAGCTCCCGCACCAGCTCGTGGACGCGTTCCGGGCGACGCTCGAAGAGGTGAATCGCGCCGACGTGCTGGTCGAGGTCGTGGACGCCGCCGACGCCCACGCCACCGAGCACCGGGCCACCGTGCAGGCGGTGCTCGACGAGCTCGGGGCGGGCGACAAGCCGCGCCTCGTCACCTACAACAAGGCGGACCTCCTGACGCCGGCCGCGGCGGGGAAGGGCAACGGCGGGGGAGGGGAGCCGACCCTCATCGCGCCGACGGTCGGCGGCGCCGTGTTCGTGTCGGCGCTGACCGGGTTCGGCCTGGACACGCTGCGGGTCGAGCTGTCCGCGCTGCTCGCGTCGCTGTGGGAGGACGTCGACGTCCGCCTGCCGTACACGGAGGGCGAGCTGCTCGCGCGCGTGCGCGAGCGAGGGACCATCGAGCTCGACTACCGCGCCCGCGACGTGCGCGTCCGGGGTCGCGTCGCGCCCGCGCTGGCGGGCGAGCTTCGTGGACGAGCTGTGGACGGGAGCGCCGAATCGCGCCCCTGAACTTCGAAACTCGTGGATAAGTGGCTTCCGGTGCAGACGGCCCCGCCCCTATTCTTCCTTTTGCCCAGAGGGGCAACGATCAACTAGCGGTCTCGCTCGGTGCTTGCATCGAGCTCCGCGACTGGTGCTTGCATCAGTCGTGGTGGGGGTCGCATAGAGACCGAGGTTCCTCTGGGCGTTTTGCTGTCCCCGGCAGATTTCGACAAGCTGATACGCCATCATTCCGGCTGTGAGCGACCCCCCCGCAGATGGGACCGTAGACAGCCGCGGACGCTCCTCCCTGCGTCTCCCGGACGGCCGCATGGTCGACCTGTGGCAGGCCGGCCCGCCCGACGGTGACCCGCTCGTCTTCCACCACGGCACCCCCGGTGCCGGGCTGCCCTTCGACCACCACGTGCGGCTCATTGCCGAGCGTGGTTTGCGCTACATCTCCTGGACGCGCGCCGGCTACGGCTCGTCGAGCAGGCGTCGAGGCAGAATCGTCGCCGATGACGCCGAAGACGGGAAGGCGGTGCTCGACCACCTCGGCATCGAGGGGGCGTGGGTGGTCGGCTGGTCCGGCGGCGGCCCGCATGCCCTCGGCTTCGCTGCGCAGGGAGCGGACCGGGTGCGGGGCGTGGCGCTGATCGGCGGTGTCGCGCCCTGGGGAGCAGATGGCCTGGACTGGCTGGCCGGCATGGGCGCAGAGAACGCCGAGGAATTCGCCGCCACCATCCAGGGCGAGCACGCGCTCCGGCCCTTCGTCGAGCGCGCCTGGGAGACCTTCCACGACATGCGGCCCGAGGAGGTCGCCGCGTCGTTCGGGGACCTGGTCGACGATGTCGACCGCGGGTCGATCACTCGCGGTTTCGCCGAGTACCTGGCCGCGCTCAGCCACGAGGCCCTGCGCGAGGGGTTCCTGGGCTGGCTCGACGAAGACCTGCTGTTCGCGCAGCCGTGGGGCTTCGATCTCGGTTCGATCCGCTGCCCGGTGCATGTCTGGCAGGGAGCCCATGATCGGATGGTCCCGTATGCCCACGGTGCCTGGCTCGCCGAGCACCTGCCCACGGCCCATCCACACCTCTTCGCCGACCACGGCCACCTCACGCTCGTCGTCGATTCCTTCGGGCAGATCCTCGACGAGCTGCTCGGCGCGGGTGGGTAGCACAGCGTGGCCGGGGCCTGCTCGGCGGTTCGCCAGCGCGCCGTGGACAGGCTGTGGACGTGGCGACCTCGATCGACCGGCGATCTGCGAATCTCGTGGATAAGGCGCTTCCCCGACACCAGCCCGCGCCCGTATCTTTCGTCTTGCCCGGAGGGGCCCTGAGCAACCAGGGTGGACCGGTCGATGCTCGCATCGACAGCCGGTCCGGTGCTTGCACCGGACAGGTGGCCCATCCAGGAGCACAGCGGTTCCTTCGGGCGTTTTGTTGTGCCCGGCGGTCGGCGGACGGGCAGGCGGAGTAGGGGAGGGCGGCGTGGATGCGCGCGGGCGCCCGATGCGTGCCGGCCGGATCGAGGGCTGGTCCGGGGCGCCGATCGCCACGCGGGTCCCGGGCCTGCTCCTCGTCGCCGCGGTGGGGTTTGGTGCGGTCGTCCGGCCCGCGGCGCCGTTCGTTTTCGTCGGGTTGCTCACGCTGTACTTGTTCGTGCGCCGTGCCGGCGATCGTTCGGCGGGGCTTGCCGCGGGTCTCGCGGCCGTCCTGCCGGCAGCGGCGATCCTGGTCTGGCGATCGGTGCCCCAGCCGATCGCCGACCCGACAGGGGCGGACTGCACCAACCTCCTCGCGCCGCCGGCGGTGTGGCGCTTCTTCGAAGGCGCGATCGGGTTGGTGGTCGTGCTCGGCCTCGTCCTCGATCGTCGGGCGACCCTCGGGGAGGTTGGCCTTCGGCGGGGCTCGCGGGGGGTACGAGCCGTGGCATTCGCGAGCTTCCTCGTGATCCTGCCGCTCGCGATGTCGTTCGCGAGCCTCGTCGGCGGCAGCGCCTTCGGCGGGATGTTCTTCGGCAGCTACACCCTCGACACATCGCAGCCGGCGGCGCTCCTGCCGGCGCTCGTCTTCGCGGGCTCGAACTCGCTCGCGGAGGAGCTGGCCTACCGCGGCGCCATGCGCACCTGGCTCGCGCCCGGGCTGGGCATCGTCGGGGCGAACCTCGCCCAGGCGCTCGTGTTCGGGCTGTCGCACACCGGCGACGACTTCGTGGGCCTCGAGGCCGTGCTGCCGACGATGCTTGCGATGATCCTCGTGGGCTACGTCGGCGGCGTCATCACGCGGCGCACGCGCTCGCTGGCGCTGCCGCTGGCGATCCACGCCGCCGCGGACATCCCGCTCTACTTCTACTGGGCCTGCCGCGTGGCCTAGCGGCGCGCGGTCAGGGGCCGGCCGGGAGCAGGATCATCACCCGGCCGATGTGGAGCTCGACGGGCAGGTGCGCACGGATGACCGCCCAGGTCGCGTCGGACAGCCCGACGTTCTTCGGGTTCCGGATGAACATCGCGGCGTCGCTCGTGCCGAAGTAGGCCTGCAGCACCGCCTGGTACTCGGGCTGGTTCGGGCGGGTGCGAGCCTTCCCGCTGAGGCCGGGATCGGTGTCGTATGAGACGCCGGTCGGGCTGACGAGCAGCGGGCAACCGTCCTCCAGGATTCGTCGCAGGGCGCCGGTGAAGATCAGAACGCTCGGGCTGTCCCCGGTCGGGCAGCGGGCACCCTGGATTGTGCTGGCGATCTCCGCGGCCGGGAGGTGCTTGCTCAGGCTCCCCAGGCCGACGACAAATGGAAACAGGGTGGCGAACAGCAACCCGGCCAGGCCGGCGGCGTACACGCCCCTGATCGCACGCGCCAGGCGCGGTCGGTGGGCGGACCACTCGATCGCGCTCGTGGCGACCATGCCGATGGACAGCGCCGCGGCCGGGGCGAGCCAGCCCGCGTAGTGACCGAAGAACGACGGGGTGACCAGGAGGAAGCCGGCCTGGACGAGGTACAACGCCGCCCACAGCCGGACGCCCGGGCGCCGCCGGGCGACCACGACGACGGCCAGCACGACGACGACGAAGATGACGACGGGCAGTGCCCCGAGACCAAGCCGCACGATGGCGTGGGGCAGGCCCTCCATCGCGCGGACCCGGGCGACGATGCCGACGCCGCCCTCGCCGCGGCCGATCTGGTCGAAGATCACGATCCGGATGAACTTGTCGCCGGCCGCGATGAAGAACGGCAGGAATGCGATCGCCACGGTCGCGAGACCCGCGAGGGAGTACGCGGCGATCGGTCGGAACCAGCCGCCCGGCTGCCGCCTCGTGCGCAGCAACAACCAGGCGAAGATCGCCCCCGCGGTCACGATGCCCCAGATCTGGATGACTCCGCAGAAGCCGATCAGCACGCCGACGGCGGCGGCCCTCCGCCACGTGATCGGTCGGTCCGGCGTCCCCGCTGACCACGGGACCAGGAGGAGCAGGGCCAGCAACAGGAGCGTGTTCTGCGGCGCGATGAGCCACGTCGAGCGCTCGACCTTCACGGCCACGATCCAGACCGCGTAGAGCCCCGCGGAGGCGAACGCCGCGGTGCGTCCGAAGCGCGCTGCGAGGGCCCCGACCAGGAACGTGTTGATGGCGCCGAGGACCATGAAGCCCGCGCGCGCCGCGGCGAACGCGGTGCCATCGGAGACGACCCAGCTCAGCGCGGCGAACGGCGCGAGGACGTACACGATCCCCGGTGGGTGGAGCATGAAGAAATCGCGGTAGACGATCCGGCCCCGGACGAGCGACAGCGCACTCCCCATGTACACGCCGTCGTCGTAATCGATCATGCCCTTCAGGCCGCCCGCCAGCAGGACCGGCACGAGCCGGAACAGGAATGCCAGCACGGCGAGCCCGGCGAGCTGCCAGATCAGGGCACGATCGAGCGCGAGGCGCACTGCGGCACGCTCCAGGGCTGATGGTGGGGTGGACGATTCGCGCACCATTATCCGGAAATTGACGCGGCGCTAAACGCCACCGTACGATGGCCCGGCGGACCCAGCCCGAGGAGCCCAGAGATCCCCAGCGAGATCCCCGACGAGCAGGCATCGGCACGCACCCGCCCGCGAATTCGCCGTCTCCTGAGGGCCCTGCTCAGTCCCTCGAAGTTCGCCCTCGTCGGCATCGTCGGGATCGTCGTCAACCAGGTGGCGCTGTACGCGCTGACCGACGGGTTGGGCATCTACTACCTCGTGTCGGCGATCCTCGCGTCGCAGGTGTCGACGCTCAACAACTTCGTGCTCACCGAGCTGTGGGTCTTCGCGGACCGGGACCACCGCAGCCACGTCCTGTTCCGGTACGTCGTGTTCAACCTGCTCAACATCGCGACGCTGGCCATCCGCGTCCCGGTGCTGTTCATCCTCACCGATCTGTTCGGCGTCCATTACCTGATCTCGAACCTCGTCGCGATCGGGCTGACGTTCGGCGTTCGCTACATGGTCGCGGACAGCTGGATCTGGGCCGGCCGCGATCGCTGGGACCAGGTCACGGTCGGCAAGTGGTTCAACTACGACATCCAGGGCCTGATCCGGGTGCGCTCGCGGGTCGGCCTGCCCGAGCTCGCCGCGTTCAACGTCGACCACGCCGTCGAGCCCGACCTGATCGTCCGGCGGCGCTGGCTCGGAGGGGGAGCGCGCCTGCGGGTCGCGGTCGAGAGCGCGCCCGACGGCACGATTCGGTATCGCGAGCACCTGGGTGCGCTGTCGGCCGCGTTCGACATCACGCCGGGCAAGTTCGTCACGCTCGATGCGAACTGGCTCCTGATGTGGTCGCACCACGTTCTGTACACGAACATGGTCGAGCCGCTCCTGCGGTTCATGCTCGTCACGCGCGGGCACGTCCTGCTCCACAGCGCGGCCATCGAGGCGCCGGCCGGTGCGGTGCTGCTGTCGGCCCAGACCGATACCGGCAAGACGAGCACGGTCCTGCGCCTGCTGATGGGCCGCCCCTGGCGCTTCCTCGCCGACGACATGGCGATCGTCTCGCCGGACGGCGTGGTGCTGGCCTATCCGAAGCCGATGACGCTGTCGTCGCACACGATGAGCGCGGTCAACGATCGAGTCCTGCCGCTCGCCGACCGGCTGATGCTCGGGATCCGGAGCCGGCTGCACTCCCGCGAGGGTCGGGCGGTGGGCCATGCGCTCGGGCGTCGCAACCTGCCCATCGTGACGCTCAACGCGTGGGTCCAGGTGCTCATCCCGCCGCCGAAGTACCACGTCACCTCGCTCGTCGAGTGCGAGGTCGCGGACCGAGCGCGGATCGACGCCCTGGTCGTGATGGAGCGCGGGCAGCCCCCGGTCGCCGAACGCGCCGGCGAGGACTTCACGATCGAGCGCCTGCTCGAGAACACCGACGACGCGTACACCTTCCCACCGTTCAGCGAGATGGCCCCGAAGCTGGTGCTCGACGGGCTGGACTACCCGGCGCTGCGGGCGCGCGAGCGCGAGCTCCTCGCCCAGTCGGTCGCGACCGCGCGGCGGTACCGGGTCCGGATCGAGGGCTACGCCTGGGCGGACGTCATCCCCGAGCTGCTCTATCCCACGCTGATCGGCAGACCGCCCGAGGTCGCCGCGGGGTCACCCGAGGCGCCTCGCGAACGGGTCGGCGTCGCGGTGGGTGCGCCATCTCGAACGCCGGCGGGCGCCGCGGATCCTGCACCGTAGGGATCGGCTCCGACCTTCAGCTGCGCTCGCTCTCGCCCTTGCCGTCGTGCTCGATCCGCATGCGCAGGAACTCGGTGACCCGGAGGAGCCCGAGGAACTGTCGGACGGGGAAGGGCATATCCCGGCGGCCCGGGTCGCTGTAGAGGCGGGGATCGACCAGCTTGAGCTCGCGACCCATCGTCCTGAGGCGGCACTCGCCCGCGGCCACGATGTTCTTGACCCACTGGACGTCCGCGCCGTAGGTCAAGGCGAACACGAACTCGTCGCCTTGTCGGAAGACGTTCATCGGCGTGTGGTACTCACGCCCTGACGTCCGGCCGCGGTAGCCCAGGATCCCGAACATGGGCAGCCAGCCCGCGACGAGGCGGGTGAGCGGGTTGACGAAGCGCAGCGTGAACGGTCGAAGGCCCTGCAGGCGAGTCACCTCCTGGAGCCTAGGCCAGAAGCCTGCGGATCGGCCCACGATGCAGGTTGACTAAGGTGGACTAAGCGGCTAGGGTGCCGTTGGACATGACCGACACCATCAACATCCACGCTGCCAAGACGCATTTGTCGCGGCTCATCGAGCGAGTCGAGGCCGGCGAAGAGATCACGTTGGCGCGCGCGGGTCGGCCGGTGGCGAAACTCGTCCCGTACAGCCAACGCACGAGCCCGCGCCAAGCCGGCATGTGGCGAGGTCTGTTCGTCGTTCCCGACGATCTTGACGCCTCGAATGAAGAGATCGCCGACCTCTTCGAAGGATGATCCTTCTGCTCGACGCGCACGCGCTGCTGTGGTGGATGACCGATCACCCAACGCTCGCCAGCCCTGCGCACGCGGCGATCGATGACCCGGGGAATGCCGTCCTGGTGTCGGCGGCTGTCGTGTGGGAGCTGGCGATCAAGCGTGCGTCCGGCAAGCTGGGTGTCCCGGCAGACATCCCGTCCGCAATCGAGCGCGTCGGCTTCTCGACCTTGCCGATCACCCTGCAGGACGCAGAAGCAGCCGCGGCACTTCCGGCCCACCACCGCGACCCGTTCGACAGAATGCTCGTCTCGCAGGCACAGCGCGTAGGCGGAGTCATCGTGACGCGCGATTCCGCCTTTGCGTCGTACGGCGTCGAGGTTCTGACCGCATGACCACGACACGCGGAGTCCGCGTCGACGGACGCGCCGGTTCAGCTGCCGTCCTCAAGGAAGGTCGATCAGACGTATGGTATGATGGGTGGCATGGAAAAGACGACGGTGTACCTCACGTCCGACCAGAAGGCCGACTTGGCGCGAGCCGCCCAAGAGGAAGGTCGGAGCGAGGCGGACTTGATCCGCGAGGGGATCGTTACCGTGACGAACCGGCACCGGATCGCGGAGCCCACGGTCCCGCTGTTCGATAGCGGAACCGGCGATCTGGCCTCGAGGGCCGACGACTACCTCGCCGGGTTCGGTGAGCGATGATCCTGGTGGACACGAGCGGGCTGCTGTCCGCGCTGGACGCCTCCGAGCCGCAACATGCGCGCTCGGCACGAGCCCTCATCGATGCAGATCCGCCCCGGCTCCTGTCGCCGTTCGTGGTCGCCGAGCTCGACTACCTGCTTGCCACGCGCGTCTCCAGCGCGGCCGCCATCGCCCTGCTTCGCGAGGTCGCACGAGGTGCCTATCAACTCGAGCCGATGACGAAGAGTGACATCGGCGAAGCCGTCGCGGTGCTCGAGCGGCACGCCGACCTGGAGCTCGGCCTGGCCGACGCTTCGCTCGTCGTGCTTGCACAGCGCCACGGTGCCAGCGACATCCTCACGCTCGATGAGCGCCACTTTCGCGCGCTTCGTGGCCCTGGACGCCAGCCTTTCCGCATCTTCCCGGCCGACGCAGCCTGAGGTCGCTCACCGGCTCATCGCCCGGCCGCGTCGCCCGATACCACTTCCGATAAGGTGAGTTATGTCTGTGTCTAGAATAGGTGGTCGCGCGCGACCTCCCAGTTCCTTCGCCGAATGCCATGGTCAAAAGCGATTGCGACGATGGTGCCGAGGCGGTGGGCAGATGTGCGGACGTGGTCCCGAAGCATCCAGCTGCGTAGCGCAGGGTCCGTGTCGACAATTTCCCGAGCCGTAATGGTCATGCCCAAGGATTCGAGGTCGTGGCGGGTAGGCGGCCGGCCACGACGGAGTAGTTCGATGGCAGCCAGGGCGCTCGCA
>VBGT01000032.1:37741-38137 GCA_005889475.1 Chloroflexota bacterium
TGGAATAGATCAGACATCCGCGAAAGAACGCGGTCGGGCTCAACCTCAAATGCGACCTCGTCGACCCCGTAACCCAGTTCGTGCTCGATCCTCGCAAGTTGGCCAAGCGCTTCGATGCGCGCCGGGTGATCCGAGATCCATGCCAGAGTGCCTTCTTGTCCGGGGAGCCGATTGCCCGCCGGGAGGTGCACTGTCACTGAAGCCTGTCGTCTCCAATTCGGCCGATCGTGTTCGAGGACGACGCGAACATATTCTTGTAGCCACAAGTAACCGAATGTCGATGGCTCGTTTCGTATCGGACAAACTACGAGGAGCACTGGCGCAATCCAGAGTTCGGCATAGCGAACCATGCGTACAGGAACCTGGATGGTGATGGTCTCCGGGGTTGGCCATCCT
>VBGT01000033.1:0-22256 GCA_005889475.1 Chloroflexota bacterium
GGGCGACCCATGGGCCGATCCAGCCCACTGCCGCAGCGCCGAGCACGATCGGGTAGAAGGCGATCATGAGCACGCTCGCCACGAGCCGCGCGCGCCGCTCGCCCAGGATCACCGGCAGGGTGCGGACGCCCTTGCGCTTGTCGGCCTCGATCTTGTCGATGTGCTTGCCGAAGAGGACGGTCGTCACGAGGATCGCGTACGGGAGCGAGGCGATCCAGACCCAGCCCGGGATCTGGCCCGTGGCGACGAAGAACGTGCCGACCACCATCAGCGGGCCCCAGACCACGAACACCCCCGGCTCGCCCAGCCCGTGCCACTTCAGCCGGATCGGGGGCGCGACGTAGAACACGGACACGAACAGGCCACCGAGCGCGAACGCGGCGACGAGCGGGCCACGTTGCGTCATCAGGAACAAGAGGATCGCCAGATCGATCGCGTTCGCGATCAGGATCGCCGTCGCCAGCTGGCGCTTCGTCACCCAGCCCGACAGGATCGGGTGCGGTGCGTACTGCGC
The DNA here is from genome assembly GCA_005889475.1 of Chloroflexota bacterium. GTDB lineage: Bacteria > Chloroflexota > Limnocylindria > Limnocylindrales > CSP1-4 > UBA5189. The sequence continues at coordinate 515 of VBGT01000033.1, forward strand.
CCGGACGTAGTCGTCGGTGTCGATGCCGCCCTCGAGGTCGAAGTAGTCGTTGATCATGTTGTTCGCGGCATGCGCCACGACCAGCCCGAACACGGCCAGGGCGAGCAGCCCGTAGCTGACCGCGAACGGTCCGCCCGTCGGGCCGCCGCCGATCTGGGCGAGCCGCTCGGCGCCGATGGCCAGCAGGCCGCCAATGAGTCCCGACGTGACCGTCATCGAGAAGACCGCGGCGCGGGTGATGACCAGCCACTTGGACACCGCGTCCGGTGGGCTCGTCATCCCGACGGGCAGATTGGCGGTGTTGTAGGCGGTCCGCCAGACACGCAGGCGATCGGAGAGCACGTTCAGTCCCCTTCGGGCGTCGGAGGACCTCGCCTCCGAAACTTGCGCCTCGATGGTAGCACTAATCAACGGCTGTCAACCGTTCTGCCATCATGCCCCCGATGCGTCCGGACGAGCTCGACCCGAACCTGACGATCGAGACGCTCGCGGTGCACGCAGGCCAGGAGCCGGATGAGCTGACGGGCGCCGTGGCGGCCCCGATCTACCAGACGTCGACATACCGCCAGGAAGGCGTCGGGCGCCCGATCGACGACTTCGACTACGCCCGGACGAAGAACCCGACGCGCGACCGGTTCGAGCGAGCGGTCGCCGCATTGGAGGGCGGCGGCTTCGGCATCGCCTTCGCCTCCGGTTCGGCGGCAACCGCGGCAATCTCCGAGTTCGCGGGCCCCGAGACCGAGGTCGTCGTTGGGGACGACGTTTACGGCGGCACGTTCCGGTACCTCGAGCGGGTCCGCGGCCCGAACGGCGTCACGACGCGCTATGCGGATCTCGCGGCGGATCCCGAAGCGATGTGGGAGGCGCTATCCGAGAAGACACGCCTCGTCTGGTTCGAGACGCCGACGAACCCGCTGCTCAAGGTCGTCGACATCGCCGGTGCTGCGGAGGTGCTCCGCGAGCGGTACGGCGACGGCCCGCGACCGCTCCTCGTCGTCGACAACACGTTCGCCTCGCCGATCCTGCAACGACCGCTCGACCTCGGCGCCGACATCGTCTTCCACTCGGCCACGAAGTACCTCGCCGGCCACAGCGACACCGTCCTCGGGATCGCGGTGACGCGCGACGAGGCGATCGCCGAGCGCCTGCGCTTCCTCCAGAACGCCGCCGGCGCGGTGCCCGGCCCGTTCGACTGCTTCCTCGCGCTGCGCGGCCTGCGCACGCTGCCCCTGCGCGTGGGCCGGCACGCGCTCAACGCTTCCGAGGTCGCCAGCTTCCTCGCGGAGCGTGACGACGTCGACTGGGTGTCCTATCCGGGCCTTGCCTCAGGGCCGCACGCCCATCCCCAAGCTGCCTGCGCGGCGCGTCAGATGCGGGCCGGCGGCGGCATGGTCTCGTTCGTGCCCGCGGCGCGCGACGGTGGCAGCGCTCGCGAGCGCGCGGTTGCGATCTGCGAATCGACACGCGTCTTCACGCTGGCGGAGTCACTCGGCGGCGTCGAATCGCTGATCGAGCTGCCGGCAGTGATGACCCACGCCTCCGTGGCCGGCTCGCGGCTCGAGGTCCCGGACGCGCTGATCCGGCTGTCAGTCGGCATCGAGGGCGCGGCGGACCTCATCGCCGACCTCGCCCAGGCCCTCGACGGGAGCTGAGGCGGCGACATCGGCAGACCGGCGGTAACGGGGCGGAGCGCCCCGGCGTCAACCGGCCAGAGCGAGGCGTGAAGCCGAACGCTGTCAAATATCGGGAGGAGGAGGATGACGGCCGGAGCGGTCGCGGTCGAGTCCGCGGGAGCGGCCGTCCCCGAGCCGATGCGGCCCCGGCGCCGCCGCCGCCTCGGGTACCTCGTCGCGGTCGCCGTCGCTGCGCTCGTCGTCGTCTACGGCGCCGCCAGCGTGCTGGTCTACGACAAGCTGTCACGGGTCACGACCGTGTGCTCCGGGGGCCGTGCCGACCCGGCGTCCTACACGGTCCCCAACGTCGATACCACGCCGTACCTCCTGCCGGAGCCCACGACGCCCAGCTTTCCCGCCCGCAACGACGCGGGCGTCACGATCGCGGCGTCGTGGTATCCGGCGGCCGTCGGCCTCGACGCGCCGACGGTGATCCTGTCCCACGGGTTCACCGGCTGTCGCTTCGGTCCGGGCGACCTGCTCGCCGCGGGCATGCTGCACCGGCACGGCATCGCCGTGCTCATGATCGACCTGCGGAACCACGGCGATTCGACGAAGGTCGACATGCGCTTCTCGGGTGGCGTCGTCGAGTACCGCGACGTGCTGGGCGCGTGGGACTGGTTACGAGCGCAGGGCGTACCCGAGCGGCGGATCGGGTTGCTGGGCTTCTCGCTCGGCGCGGCCACCACGATGATCGCGATGGGCCAGGAGCCGCGGATCGCGGCGATCTGGGCGGACAGCTCATACGGCGACATCGGCTCAGCGCTCCGCGACGAGCTGGCGCGCAATGGCTACCCGACGATTCTCCAGGCCGGCGGGGTCCTTGCCGGCAAGGTCATCGGCGGTGTCGATCTCGAGTCGCACAGCCCGCTCGAGACCGCCACGCTCCTGCACGGGCGGCCGATCTTCCTGACCCACGGACTGCTCGACCAGCGGATCAACGTTCGCTACGCCTACGAGCTGGCCGCGTCGGTGGCAGTCCACGGCGAGGTCGCCGGGCTGTGGATCGTGCCCGACGCCGGCCACACGGAGGCGATCAGGCTCCACACGGCCGAGTACGAGCAACGGCTCAGCGAATTCTTCCTCGGTGCGCTCGGCGGGAGTTGATGTGAACGCGCCGAGGATCTACTGGCCGGGGAGAACGAGCGGCCCCGTGTAGCCGAGCGACGGCGGAGGTGTCGCCGGCGCGCTGTTGCAGGTCGGGGTGCCGATCTCGGAACGCGCGGACGTCGGAGCGATCGCGAGCTGCCCATCACCGATTCGAAGGTCGAAGCGGAACGGCAGCTTGGGTGGCGCCACGCACCAACCCGCGAAGCCGATCGTGCCGATGGCCGCCCAGCCGGCGGGGAGAACGAAGGTCGAATCGGGATCCGTCCAGCGCTCGCCCGTCGCCAGGAGGCTTCCGCTCGCGTCGCGCAGCTCCAGCGCAGGTGACGTTGCCAGGAAGCAATCGACACCTCCCTGATTGAACACGACGACGTTCGCGTAGGACGTCCCTGCCGCGACGCCCCATCCTCCGAGGTAGCCGCTCAGCCTGGCGGTGGTGCAGGCCTCGGGCAGGGAACCACCATCCGGCGGTTGTGGCGTGGCCCAGGGCTCTGGCACGCCGATCGTCGACGGCGCGTTCGGTGTGTCACAGCGTGGCACGGAGCCGCCGCTCCCGGGCCAGTTCACCACGGGCGCCAGGAGCCCTCGGTCCCAGTCGAGCAGCGACAGTCGTAGGACGAGGGCCCGCGGGCGTGGATCGCCACACCAGTTGCTCCAGACCGTGATCACGCTCGCCACGCCGCCCGGCACGAGGACCACGACCGGCCCCGGGGTGGCGGCCGTTCCCGTCGCGATCAGCCCGCCGTCGTTCGCGAGCAGGTCAACGGCACGCATGCCGTCGATCGAGCACGGGTCGATCGACACGTTGATCAGGCTCGCTCCGCCGCCCATCGATCCAGTCGCTCCACTCCAGCCCCCGGCTGCGAGGGCGACGTCGTCGGGCGAGCACGGGGCGACGGAGGCGGGAACGGGCGTCGGCTCGGATTCGATCGTCGGACGCGCCGTGGCCTCGACGATCGGAGCTGCCGACGGCGAAGACGAGGCCACGGTTCGACGGTTCGTGACTCGATCGAGGCCAAGCGCCAGCGCAGAGATCGCGATCAGGGCAACGACGATCAGCGCAAACGCCCCGAATGGATCGCGTCGCCGCCTGTCGACCCACCGCGCGACGTCGCCTCGGTTCATGGGCGTCTGACGCTCCTGCGTCCCGGATCGGTGCGTCGTGGCCGGCTATGCGCCACAGGTCTGTAATCTCGAGGTGACCTTCGGCCCGTCTCGGGAGAAGGGTCGAGTGCTAGCATTTTGCGAAACCACGACTGCGGAAGCCGACTCCCATCGGGCCTCGCCCGGTGTCACGCGCGGCCGGTCGGATCGAAGCACGACGCCCGGAGCCCATCCGGGACCGTCCGAGCAGGAGACCGACGCCGTCATGACCGCAGTGACCCGCTCCTCGACCGAGCCGCCGAGTACGCGCTCGCCGCGTTCCGGCGCACGCGTTGGCGCACGCGTTCGCGCCGGCAAGATCGTCGCGAACCTGTCGACGGCCGCGCTGTACGAGGCAGCCGTCCGGGAGGGTGAGGGGCTGATCGCGGCGGAGGGCCCGCTCGTCGTGAGCACCGGCACGCATACCGGGCGCTCGCCGAAGGACAAGTTCATCGTCCGTGAGCCGTCGAGCGAGGCGAACGTCTGGTGGGGCGACGTCAACCACCCCATCAGCGAGGAGCACTACGACCGGCTGCGGGCGCGACTGACGGCCCACCTCGCCGAGCGCCGCCTGTACAGCCAGGACCTGTTCATCGGCGCTCATCCGAAGCACCGCCGGTCGCTGCGCGTCTACACCGAGACCGCCTGGGCGAGCATCTTCGCCCGCAACCTGTTCCGCCGCCCGAGCGCCGAGGACCTGCGGGCCTTCGCCCCGAGCTTCACGATCATCGACGTCCCGTCGTTCGAGGCTGATCCCGCCACCGAGGGCACCCGGACGGGCACGGCGATCCTCGTCCACCTCCAGCGGATGGAGGTGATCATCGTCGGGACGATGTACGCCGGCGAGATCAAGAAGTCGGCGTTCACGGTCATGAACTACCTGCTTCCAGATGAGGGCGTCCTGCCGATGCACTCGTCGGTGAACGTCGGCCAGGAGGGCGATCCCGCCGTCTTCTTCGGCCTGTCGGGGACCGGCAAGACCACGCTCTCTGCCGACCCCCTGCGGAGCCTCATCGGCGACGACGAGCACGGCTGGGGCAGCGACTACGTGTTCAACTTCGAGGGCGGCTGCTATGCCAAGACCATCCGCCTGTCGCCGATGTACGAGCCCGACATCTTCGCGACCACGCGACGCTTCGGGACGATTCTCGAGAACGTCGATATCGACCCGGTGACACGCGAGCTCGACCTCGACTCCGAGCGGTTCACCGAGAACACCCGCGGCGCCTACCCGCTGCACTTCATCGGCAATGCCGATCCGACCGGCGTCGCCGGCACGCCTCGCAACGTCGTGTTCCTGACAGCCGATGCATTCGGGGTGCTCCCGCCGATCTCCCGCCTGACGCGCGAGCAGGCGGCGTATCACTTCATCAGCGGCTACACGGCGAAGCTCGCCGGAACCGAGATCGGCGTCAAGGAGCCGAGCGCGACGTTCTCAGCCGGGTTCGGGGCGCCGTTCCTGCCGCGCCATCCGGGCGTCTACGCCCACCTGCTGATGGACCGGCTCGAGCAGTACGACGTGCCGGTCTGGCTCGTGAATACCGGCTGGACGGGTGGCCCGTACGGCACCGGCCACCGGATGAACATCGTCCACACCAGGAACATGGTCCGGGCCGCGCTCAACGGCGAGCTCCGGAAGGTGCCGACCGTGACCGACCCGGTGTTCGGGCTGGCGGTGCCGACGGCCGTGGCGGACGTGCCCACGGAGCTTCTCTTGCCCCGCGACTCGTGGTCCGACGTGGGTGCCTATGACGCGGCCGCGAAGCGGATCGCGCACATGTTCCACGAGAACTTCGAGGCCTATGCCGCCGGCGTCAGCAAGGCCGTTCGACAGGCGGGTCCGGTCGACTTCCGAGACGCCGGCGAGGTCAAGGTCTCCGCGCCGGGCGAAGGCTGAGCCTCAGCTCCGGCGCTGGGCGAGGACGGCGAGGACACCCGCGACGACGATGGCGCCGATGCCGACGTACAGCAGCTGGATTGCGGGCGCGAAGAGGCCGAGGACGACGAGGAGTATCCCGATGACCACGAGCGCCGCGACCGGCAGCGAAACGGACGACACGGTGTGATCCCTCCGTGGGCGCTCCGCGACGGGCGCCTCGAGGCGGAAGCATAGGTACTGGAGGAGGGTCCGGGAATGGCCCGCAACAAGGTCACGGTCATCGGCGCCGGGAACGTCGGCGCAACCACGGCGCAGCGGATCGCCGAGGCGGGTCTCGCTGACGTCGTCCTGGTCGACATCGTCGAGGGCCTGCCGCAGGGCAAGGGCCTCGACCTGGCCGAGGCCGCCCCGGTCGTCGGCCACGACGCGCGGGTGGTCGGCACCAACGACTATGCCGAGACCGCCGGCTCCGACGTGATCGTCGTCACCTCCGGGCTGGCACGCCAGCCGGGCATGAGCCGGGACGACCTGCTGGCGAAGAACGCGGGCATCGTCAGGGCCGTCGTCGAGGCGTCTGCCTCGCAGTCGCCCGATGCCGTCCTGATCGTCGTCACCAATCCGCTTGACGCGATGTGCCACGTCGCGATGCGCGCCTCGGGCTTCCCACGGGAGCGCGTGCTGGGCATGGCCGGCGTGCTCGACTCGGCGCGCTTCCGCACGTTCATCGCCGAGGAGCTGGGCGTGTCAGTCGCCGACACGAGCGCGTTCGTCCTCGGCGGCCACGGCGACACGATGGTCCCGCTACCGCGCTACTCCACGGTTGCCGGCATCCCGATCACCGACCTCCTACCAGCGGACCGAATCAAGGCGCTCGTCGATCGGACGGCCAATGGCGGCGCCGAGATCGTGGCGCTGCTCAAGACCGGCTCCGCCTTCTATGCGCCGGCCGTGTCGGCCTTCGAGATGGTCGACGCGATCCTGCGCGACCGGCGCCGCGTGCTGCCCTGCGCGACGTACCTGCAGGGCGAGTACGGCGTCGATGGCCTGTTCGTGGGCGTGCCCGTCGTCCTCGGCAAGGGCGGCCTGCAGCGCGTCATCGAGATCAAGCTGACCGCCGACGAGCAGGCCGCGTTCGAGAAGTCCGCCGCGGCGGTTCGAGAGCTCCTCGACAAATTGCCGGCCTGAGCGCCGTCGTCACACCCGCGACCGCCGACAGATTCGCACCTGCTGTCAGCCAGGCACGTTCGCCGATCGAACCTGGCTGGGCCCGTACACTCCCGGCGTGTCGCTCGCGGTCATCGACCTGGCGTTTGATCCCGTCCTGCGGCTGAGCGACACGGCATCGGTCCGCTACGAGACCATCGGCCTCGCGGTCGTCCTCTTCCTCGGGCTGCTGCTCGCGGCGCGCATCGGATCCCAGACGCCGGCCATCGGTCCATATGTCCCGGCGCCGGGGCTCCGCGTCGACGATCTCGTGTTCATCGTGTTCGCCGCGGTGCCAGGGGCGATCGTCGGCGGCCGCCTTGGCGCCGTGCTCGACCACCTCGACTACTACCAGTCGAACCCGGGCGCGATCGTCGATCCGGGTCAGGGTGGCCTCACGCTCACCCTCGCCGTCCCGTTCGGGATCCTGACCGGCGCCCTCATCGCCCGCCTCCTCGGCGCCCCCGTCGGTCGATGGCTTCACGCGACCGCGCTGCCGCTGCTGTTCGTGCTCGCCGCGGGCAAGCTGATCGGCGTCCTCGGCGGGACCGGGCAGGGCGATCCGACAGACCTGGTGTGGGCCACCTCGTACGGCGGTCCAGGGCCGTGGGGCTCGCTCGGCGCTGACATCCCGTCCCATCCGGCACAGGTCTACGAGGCGGTCCTCGTGGCGCTCGCCATCGCCGGGCTCGTCGCGGCTCCGCGGCTGGAGGTCGTCGCCCGGCGCGACGGTGCCGCGATGTTCGTTGCGCTCGGGCTGTGGGCGGTCGCCCGCTTCCTCGTCGTCTTCACCTGGCGCGATACGCCGGTGCTCGGGCCGCTCCGGGCCGAGCAGGTGCTCGCGCTCGCTGTCTTGGCGGTGGCGGCCGTCGGCTTCGTCGAACGGTCGCGCGCGCCAATGCAGTCGCCCGTCGAGCCTCGCCTCGACATGGACGCTCGACCGGCCTGATCGATCCTCGGGCTGGCAGGGCGCGGTATCGTGTCCTGATCACAGCAGCGAGGAATCCACGATGACCCAGGTCGCCGAGCCCATCACCGACCGCCCCGTGGGCGCGACGGGAGCAACCGTCCCGCACTGGATCGGGGGCAGGCGGGTGGCGGGCACGTCCGGCCGGCGCGGGCCGGTGTTCGATCCTGCGCGGGGCACGATCGCCCGCGAGGTCGACTTCGCCTCTGTCGAGGAAGTCGACGCCGCGGTCGCCGCGGCCAGCGCCGCGTTCCCGGCCTGGCGCGCGACGTCGCTGTCGAAGCGGACCGAGATCATGTTCCGGATCCGGAACCTGGTTGATGCCCACCGGCGCGAGATCGCTGCACACATGACCGCGGAGCACGGCAAGGTCCCGTCCGACGCCCTGGGCGAGGTCGCCCGAGGGCTGGAGAACCTCGAGTTCGCCTGCGGCGTGCCCCACCTCCTGAAGGGCGGCTATTCGGAGCAGGTCTCGGGCGGGGTCGACGTCTACCAGATCCGGCAGCCCCTCGGCGTCGTCGCCGGCATCACCCCGTTCAACTTCCCGGCGATGGTCCCGATGTGGATGTTTGCCAACGCGATCGCATGCGGAAATACGTTCATCCTCAAGCCGTCGGAGAAGGACCCGTCGGCCGGGATCTACCTCGGCGAGCTGCTCGCCGAGGCGGGGGTTCCCGACGGCGTGTTCAACGTGGTCAACGGCGACAAGGTCGCAGTCGACCGCATCCTCGAGCACCCGCACATCGCCGCGGTGAGCTTCGTCGGCTCGACGCCGATCGCGAAGTACATCTACGAGACCGGGACGCGCCACGGCAAGCGAGTCCAGGCGCTCGGTGGGGCGAAGAACCACATGGTCGTGCTGCCCGACGCAGACATCGACATGGCCGCCGATGCGGCGGTCTCGGCGGCGTACGGATCGTCCGGCGAGCGGTGCATGGCCGTGGCCACGGTCGTCGCGGTCGGCGCGGTCGCCGACCCGCTCGTCGAGGCCATCGGCAAGCGGCTGCCCAAGATCAGCATCGGGCCCGGCTCGGATCCAGACGCCGAGATGGGGCCGCTCGTGACCGGGCAGCATCGGGACAAGGTCGTGTCGTACCTGGACTCCGCCGTGGCGCAGGGCGCCGAGGTCGTCGCGGACGGCCGAAACCACGAGCTGTTCAAGGGCTCGGACGGGTTCTTCCTCGGCGTGTCGCTGATCGACAAGGTCACGCCGGAGATGGACTGCTATCGCGATGAGATCTTCGGCCCCGTCCTGACCGTGACGCGGGTCGGCACCTACGACGACGCGCTCAAGCTCGTCAACGAGAACCCGTACGGCAACGGCACCGCCATCTTCACCCGGGACGGCGGCGCCGCGCGCCAGTACCAGTTCGACGTGAACGTCGGCATGGTCGGGATCAACGTGCCCATCCCGGTCCCAGTCGCGTACTACTCATTCGGCGGCTGGAAGGGCTCGCTCTTCGGCGACCTGCACATGTACGGGCCCGAGGGCATCCAGTTCTATACGCGGGGCAAGGTCGTCACATCGCGCTGGCCGGACCCGGGGACCTCCAAGGTCGACCTCGGCTTCCCGCGGACCCGCTGACCGCGATCCGACGCCCATGGTCACGCAGGAGCGACCGCGCGTCCGCGGCGTCGAGGACTGGCGCCCTCGGCCCACCCTGACCGGCGCCGACTACACGAGCGCGGTCGTCTATGAGGAGGAGCGGGAGCGGCTGTTCTTCCGCGGCTGGCTGTGCGTGGGCCGATCGGAGGAGATCGCCGAGCCCGGCACCTACCTTGTTCGCGACGTCGTCGGCGAATCGGTCTTCGTCGTGCGTAACCGCGATGGCGAGCCTCGGGCGTTCTACAACGTGTGCGCCCACCGCGGCACGAAGCTACTCGACGACGAGCCCGCGTGCGGCCACCTGGGCAAGGCGCTCAAGTGCCCGTACCACTCGTGGTCGTACGACTTCGACGGGCACCTGCTGGCGACGCCGAATGTCCACGAGGACGAGCAGTTCGAACGCGACGACTACCCGCTGCACGCGATCGCGGTCGGGGAGTACGGGGGCTTCCTGTTCGTCAGCCTCGCGGAGCATCCGCGGCCCCTCGGCGAGTGGCTCCGGAACAGCAACGAGACCATCACCGACTTCGAGCGCTACCGGATGGCTGAGCTTCGCCTCGGCCGCCGGCTGACCTACGACGTCGCCGCGAACTGGAAGATCGTGGTCGAGAACTACAACGAGTGCCTGCACTGCCCCACGATCCACCCTGAGCTGGTGCAGGTCATCCCGCTGTTCCGGAAGGGCGAGGTCTGGGACGGCGAGACGGCCGACGGCGGCAATCTGATGATCGAGGGCGCGACCTCGTTCACCGCGACCGGCGTGTCCGACCTGCCCAGGTTCCCGGGTCTCCTCGACCCCGACTACGGCATGTACTACGGCGTATTCCAGTTCCCGAACCTGATGGTCAACCTGCACCCGGACTCGGTCATGGCCTACCTCATCTACCCGAACGGCCCGGGCCGGACGACGGTCGTCTCCGAGTTCTACTTCCGGCCCGAGGCGATCGCCCTGCCGGGCTTCGACCCGAGCCCGACGGTCGAGCTGTGGGACCTGATCAGCCGCCAGGACTGGACCGTCTGCGAGCGGGCCCAGCTGGGCGTCTCGTCACGTTCCTTCCGCGGCGTGTACCCGCGCAAGGATCGCCTGCTGTTCGACTTCAACGAGCGCTGGCGGCAGGAGCTGGGCCGGCCGCTCGTGGGCTAAAGGTGCGGGCGGGCCGCCGGGCGCGAGCGCGCGGCGCGGGTCAGCCGGGCAGCCGGCGCAGGACGAGCAGGGCGAGGTCGTCCGCTGGCAACGCGTCGGCCTGGAAGCCGAGGACGCCCTGGATCACGGCCCGGCAGGTGTCGACCGCCGTGCCGACCTGGCACGTCGCGGCGACGGTCTGCAGGAAGCGATCGTGGCCGAAGCGCTCGCCGCTCGGTGAGGCCGCGTCGGTGATGCCGTCGGTGAACAGCACGAGCCGCTCGCCGGGCCGGATCTCGAGCCGCTCGGCGGTCAACCCGAGCTCGCCGAAGACGCCGAGCAGCGGGCCACCACCCGCGACCCAGCGCGGCTCGGCCCCGTCGGCGGGGGCGAGCAGCGGCATCTCGTGGCCGGCATTGGCGAAGGTGAAGACCCCGGTATCGAGCTCGAGCACTCCGGCCAGCACGGTCACGAACAGGCCCGTGCGCCGCTCGTCGACCAGGATGTGGTTCATCCGCTCGAGCGCGGTGACCGGGTCGCCCGAGCGATCGAGCGCCGAGCGCATGATCGGCCGGACGAAGGCCATCAGCAGCGCCGCGGCGATGCCCTTGCCCGACACGTCGGCGATGACGACGCCGAGATGGCGCGGCCGGGCCGGGTCGAGCAGCGGGAAGACGTCGAAGAAGTCGCCGCCGATCTGGCGAGCCGGACGATAGTCGTCGGCGATCTCCCAGCCCTCGGCGTCGACGCCGGAGAGCAGGACGAGGGTGCGCTGGATGCGCTGGGCGACCCGGAGCTCGCGCTCCAGCAGCCCGGCGTCTTCGGGCGTGGGTCAGGCCCCCTGGAGGGCCGCGACCGCTTCGGCGCGGGTGCCGTCGAGCGCGAACAGCCGGAGCATGCCCGTCCGCTCGAGGACGCGGGCGATCGGCTCCTGGGCCGCGGCGAGGCGCACGCTCGAAGCCTGCGCGTCGTGGTCCTGCGCCATCTGGTGGAGCGCGCCCCAGCCTTCCTCGGCGTCGGGCGGCGTCTCGCCGCGCATGATGCGCACCGCCGAGTGGAGCGCGAACAGGCCCGAGCTGGCCATGAACGTCAGGTGCTCGAGATCGAGGACGAGACCGCGAGAGCCGTCCGCGTAGGCGTTGCGCGCGACGTCGATGACCTGCTCGTAGTTCGACGCGTCGAGCTCGCCGGCGAGGGCGATGACCGTCACCGGCGTGGTCCCGCCGAGACGCTCGACGTCGATCGTCATCGCCACCGCTCAGTCCTCCTCGCGTCGACCGTCGATCGAGCGCACCAGGGTGAGCTCGTTGCCTCCATCGGGTCGGGCTGAATGATGCACCTCGTCGGTCAACGTTCGCAGGAGCTGGATGCCGACGCCCATGCCGCCCGGCCGCGTCGGCGCGGGGATCGCACCGGGCGCCGGGACCTGCGCGGTCGTCGGGTCGAAGATTGGGCCGCGGTCGAGGATCCGGATCTCGATCCTGCGATCCCGGACCGCGGCCTCGATCTCGACGTCGCCGGCCTTGCCGCGATAGCCGTGGAGCATCACGTTGCACGTTGCCTCATCGACGGCGTGAGCGAGGTCGTCGGCGACGCGCTTCGAACCGCCGAATCGGCTCACCGAATCACGCACGAACGCTCGGACCTTCGCCAGCTCGTCGACCGTGGCGGGGACGCTGATCGAGCGCTTTCCCTCGGCGGGCGTGGTCACTGGGACCAGCCCTGCAGCTCGACGAGGTTGCCGTCGGGATCGGTCGCATAGCACCAGGTGACACGCCGCCCGTCGCTCGTCGCCAGCGTCACGATCTCGCCGAATCGGCCGCCACCGGCGTCCACGAAGGCATCGAGCGCTGCGGCGACGTCCGGCACCTGGAAGGCGAGGTGGCCCCAGCCCGCCCGATCCACGCGTGGCGGCCGTGACTCCTCGACCGTATCGTACTCGTAGATCTCGAGCGTCGGCGAAGCCGGGCCGGGCCCTGGCAGGCGCAGGTGCGCGCCGCGGACGTGCGCATTCGCCACGCCCGTGCCGGCTTCGAGCTCTCGTCCGCGGTAGTCGCGCTCCGGCGGGACGACCTCCATCCCGAACACGTCGCCATAGAACGCGGCCAGGCGGCGCCAGTCGGAGCCCGTCACGTTCACGTGCCCGAACCTGGCTCCCTCGATCCGCGCCACGCTCGCCTAGGCCATGCGCGCGAAGTCGGCGGCGGCCCGTTTCACGAAGTTTCCGGCGCCCTTCCGACCCGTGAACTCGCCGTTCCGAACGACCACGGACCCCCGGCTCAGCACCACGTCCGCGCCGCCCCGCACCGACCGGCCCTCGTAGCACGAGTAGTCGACATCCATGTGGTGGGTCTTCGCCGAGATCGTGTGCTCCCGCTTCGGGTCGTAGACCACGACGTCCGCATCGGCCCCGACCGTGATCGCCCCCTTGCGCGGGTACATCCCGAACAGCTTCGCCGGCGCCGTCGACGTGATCTCGACCCAGCGTTCCTTCGTGATCTTGCCGGCCACGACGCCACCATCGTGGAGCAGGTCCATCCGATCCTCGACGCCGGGCAGGCCGTTGGGGATCTTCCGGAAGTCGCCTTTGCCCAGATCCTTCTGGCCGTGGAAGTCGAACGGGCAGTGGTCGGTCGACACGACCTGCAGGTCGTCCTTCACGAGCCCGCTCCACAGCTCGGGCTGGTGGTCCTTCGTACGCAGCGGCGGCGAGCACACGAACTTCGCGCCGTCGAACCCGTTGCCGAGGTCATCGAGCGAGAGGAACAGGTACTGGGGGCACGTCTCGGCGAACGCGGGCAGGCCCTGGTCGCGGGCCATCCGCACGGCATCCAGCGCCTCGCGCGCCGAGAGGTGGACGATGTACACAGGCACCTTCGCCGCCTGGGCGAGGCGGATGACGCGGTTGGTGGCCTCGCCTTCCAGAACCGGTTACCGCGCCAGCCCATGGCCGATCGGGTCGGTGACGCCGCTGTTGAACGTATCGGCGGCGATGACGTCGATCGCAAGCCCGTTCTCGGCGTGCATCATGATCAGCCCGCCGTTCTTCGCGGTCTGCTGCATCGCCCGGAAGATCGCCCCGTCGTCGCTGAAGAACACGCCCGGATAGGCGGTGAACAGCTTGAAGTCGGGTACCCCCTCGGCGACAAGCTGGTCCATCTCCTTGAGCGTGTCGTCGTTGACGTCGCTCATGATCATGTGGAAGCCGTAGTCGGTGAAGGCGTTGCCCTCGGCCTTGGCGTGCCACGCGTCGAGGCCCTCGCGCAGGCTCTTGCCTCGTGACTGGACCGCGAAGTCGACGATCGTGGTCGTCCCGCCGAACGCCGCCGCGCGGGTCCCGGTCTCGAACGTGTCCTTTGCGAACGTGCCGCCGAACGGCAGCTCCATGTGCGTGTGCACGTCGATCCCGCCCGGGATCACGTAGCGCCCCTTCGCGTCCATGGTCTCGTCAGCGGTGATCGAGCCGCCGAGGGCCGCACCGATCTGGGCGATCCTCTCGCCGTCGATGAGGACGTCGGCGATGTACGAGCCGTCAGCGGTGACGATCGTCCCGTTCGAGATCAGGGTGCGCATCGCTCCTCCTTCGATGAGGAGGAGATCGTAGCGAGCCGCACCGGAAGGGTGTCGGCGTCATTTGCCAACGTCGCGATACGACGGACTACGTTGACGGCTGACTGCGATCACCGAATTCGGCGGCCGCCGCCGGTCAGCCGATGGCGATGGTCAGGTTGAGTCCCAGCAGCGCGGCGAAGCCGAGGTAGATCGCCCAGGCCATGCCCGCCCCGCCGATCGCGACGAGCGAGGCGAGGAACGCCATCGCCGAGACGAAGCGGTGGTAGCGGTACCGGCGTCGCGCAGCGGGCCCCTCGAGGCCCCACCACGGGTCACGGCGACGGAGGGTCAGAGTCGGCATGGGACGCCTCGGCTGCAGCTGACCGCGGGTCGATGGGAGACATCGCCCAGTGTCAGCCACCGCGAGGCGAACGCAAGACTGACCTTCGGTCCGAAATGCCGGAACCGAACGTCCCAGCAGCACGCGGCGTGCCCTCGCCGGGCGGCGACGCGCGCCGCCGCCGCGGTTACTTGGCGGTCTTTGCCTTGTTCTGCTTGGGCTTCTTGGGGGTCTTTGCCTTCNNNCCGGTTGGGCCAGGGAGATCGTACCGCCGTTCAGCCCTCGGAATCGACTCGCTGTCGAGCGCCCGCCGCACGGCGCGGACCGGTTTCCGACGTCGAGAGCTCCTCGCGCACGACCTGCCGGGCAATCGCCGTGACTCGGGCCTCGATCGCCGGGTCATCGAGCGGCGCGTGCCGATCGACCTCGAAGGGTGCAGCCACGGGCTCAGCCGCCGTTGACACTCGGACTTGCCTGAAGCTCCGGGATGACCTCCCGACCGATGCGCTCGAGCTGCTCGCGCTCGTCGCCGTTCATGAGGTAAACGTTGAACTGGGTGACCCCGGCCTCGGCGAGGACGCCCAGCTTCTCGACGACCTCGGGGACCTCCCCGAGCACGCAGAACCGATCGGTCACCTCGTCGCCGACGAACCCGGCATTCGCCGAGCCAACCTCGGCGTGGTGGTGGTAGTCGTAGCCGGTCCGATCGTGGATGTAGCCGGTCAGCGCATCCGGCAGCTGCTCGCGCGGGTACTTGTTGACCAGGTCGACGACGTGGTTCGAGACGAGCGCCGGGAACCACCGCGTGCGATCCCGGCCGACGTCGACCGGGCCGACGTGCAGTGGCGCCGCTGCCTGGACCTCGATGGATTCGGCGTCACGACCGGCGGCGACCGCGGCCTCGCGGACCTGGCCCACGAACCAGCGGATCAGGTCGGGGTCGGCGAGCTGGAGGATGACTCCGTCGGCGACCCGGCCGGTCATGGCCAGCGCCATCGGGCCGTAGCCGGCGACCCAGACCGGCAGCTTCCACTTGCCGGTCCAGCCGAGCTGGAGCTCGGTGCCTTCGTACATGACCGGCCGCCCCTCGACCAGCTCCTTGATGACGTGGATCGCCTCCTCGGTGTGGGCGAGGGTGATGGGGGGCTTGCCGAGCACCCGTCGCGCCGAGTCGCCGCGCCCGATGCCGAGGTCCATCCGCCCGCCGCTGACCTCGTCGAGCGTCGCCAGTGCGGAGGCGGTGACGCTCGGCTCCCGGGTGCCGGGGTTGGTCACGCAGGTGCCGAGGCGGAGCTTCTCGGTGTGCTCGGCGATGAGGGTCAGGAGCGCATACGGCTCGCGCCACAGGACGTGCGAATCGAAGAGCCACAGATAGTCGAACCCGACCGACTCGCCCAGCCGGGCGAGATCGAGCGTCGCCTTGATCGAGTGCTCCGGCTTGAGCGTGAACCCGAACTGCATCGATTGGCCTCCCGGGCGAGCGTCGAAGCCGCGCCTACGGCCGGGTGAGGTCCCCGTAGGCGTCGGGCCGGCGATCCCGGTAGAACTGCCACGTCTGGCGTACCTGGGTCACGACGTCGAGGTCCATGTCGCGGACGATCAGCTCCTCGTCGTACGGCGAGCCCACAGAGCCGATGAACTGGCCGCGCGGGTCGCAGAAGTAGCTCTGGCCGTAGAAGTCGTCGTCACCGATGTCCTTCTCGATGCCGACCCGGTTGATCGTGCCCACGAAGTAGCCATTGGCCACGGCGTGGCTCACCTGTTCGATCCGCCAGAGGTACTCGCTGAGGCCGCGCGACGTGGCCGACGGGATGAACACCATCTCGGCGCCGTTCAGGCCCAGCGCCCGGGCGCCCTCCGGGAAGTGCCGGTCGTAGCAGATGTACACGCCGACCTTGCCGACCGCCGTCTCGAACACCGGGTAGCCGAGGTTGCCCGGCCGGAAGTAGAACTTCTCCCAGAACCCCTTGACGTGGGGGATGTGTGTCTTGCGGTACTTGCCGAGGTACTTGCCGTCTGCGTCGATGACCGCGGCGGTGTTGTAGTAGATGCCGGAGGCCTGGGCGTCCTCCTCGTACATCGGCACGACGAGGACCATGCTCGTCTTCCTGGCCAGGTCCTCCATCCGCTTGGTCGTCGGGCCGTCCGGGATCAGCTCGGTGTAGGCGTAGTACTGCGCGTCCTGGACCTGGCAGAAGTAGGGCCCGTAGAAGAGCTCCTGGAAGAGCATCACCTGTGCGCCCTGCTTGGCCGCCTCGTGCGCCGCCGCTTCGTTCTTCTGGATCATCGACTCCTTGTAGCCGGTCCAGCTTGCCTGCAGCATCGCCCCACGAACGATCTTCGGCATCTCCGCCCTCTCAGCGCCATCGATGCATCGGCCAGTGAGAAGGCGAGAGCGTACACCGGGGCCGGGACCGTGGGACCATCGAGCGGGCCATGACGCAGGACACGCCTCGGCGCTTCCCGATCCGGGTCGAACCCCGCTACCGCGCGATCCTCAGGATCTTCGGGGTCAGCGAAGGGAACGCGTTCGTCGATCTCGGCGACGAGCTCGATGCCCGGTTCGGCTGGTCGCGGATCACGACGCCGGTCGCGAACTGTGCACAGTGGTCGATCGAAGGGCCGTGGCTCGCTCTGACCGCGCTTGGGGTGCGGCGAAGCCTCCGCCACGCGGACGTCACGTTCGCGGGGTCGCCGCGCGGCGGCGTCCGCGTCGACTTCCGGGAGCCCGTTCCGTATTTCTTCTTCCACGCGCCGGCGATCTACGTAACCGTCGAGGACCTCGAGGGGTTCGGCGCCGCGCTTGCTGCCCTGGGCGTCCCGGGTCAGGACAAGCGACGGGTCGGCTCCAGCACCGGCTGATGTCGGAGGTCGCCCGGCTGGGGGGCGGGCAGCTCGACCAGCGCGTGGCCCGCCGAGCTCATCGCGGTCACGCCGTGCTCCACCTTGTCGAGGGTGATCACCTCGTGGCCGCCCTTGAGGACCCGCGTCTCGACGATCCCCATGCCGCGGGCATAGGTCTTCTGCTCGCGGACGTCGGGCTCGAGCGGCGT
The DNA here is from genome assembly GCA_005889475.1 of Chloroflexota bacterium. GTDB lineage: Bacteria > Chloroflexota > Limnocylindria > Limnocylindrales > CSP1-4 > UBA5189. The sequence continues at coordinate 18,161 of VBGT01000033.1, forward strand.
CCATTCCTCGGTGACCAGGACATCGGCACCGGACCAGGTCCCGGCGGGAACCGTGATCGAGCCCGTGACGGCCGTGACCTGCGCGAGGTCCTCGGCCTCGCCCTTGAGGAATTCCTGGCGATACGAATCGCCGACGCGCGGGACGGCGAGCATCACGATCCCGGGCTGGCCGTCGCGGACACCGCCCTCCCATGAGCCGGCGGTCGAGGTGACCTTGCCGTCCTTGAGCTCGGCCGTCTTCTCACCGAAATACCAGACGTTGCCGTCGCGGTCCTGCGCGTAGTAGTCCAGCGTGTCCTCCTCGAGGGCGCCGTCGACGTAGACCTGGTCGTGGACGACCGTTGTCGTCACGCCGAGGATCAGCTTCGTCTCTGCCAGCACCGTGACCTTGTTGTCCTCGTCGCCCCCGAAGGTGAACCGGGTGCCCGGGGTCAGTGGAAAGAAGGGATTGTCGACCGTCGCCACGAAGTCGGCGGGATCGATCGACGGCTCATACGCTGCGCCCTCGACGATCGGCGTCGGGTTGCGCGGATACGCCGGGGCGAGCGTCGGGGTTGCCCCCGTCGGCGACGGGCTAGCCGGGATTGGGACGAGCGTCGCGAGCGGCGCCGGCGAGGGGCTCACGCTCGTCACGCACCCCGTCAGGGTGACCAGAAGGACCGCCACCGCCTCGGCGACGCGTCGCGGCCCAGCACGCCGGATCATCGTCGAGCGCACGCTCGACCCTCGTTGAGCTTGGGTGTCCGTTCGCCGGCTCCTCGTGGCTGACCTCCCGTTGCGCGCAGCGTCACCCTACGCGCGTCGAGCTGAACGAGCATTTCGGGGCGACGCCGTATGCTCAGCCGGCACTCGCGCGGAGGACCCAGGAAGCGGGGCCCGGCGTGCTTACCGACCGCTTACGAGCCCTGCTCGGTGCGCCGTGGCAGCCGCTCGCGAACCCCGCGTACGGTGGCCGTCGAGCTCGAACGCTCCATCCGTTCGGGGGCATCGATCTGCAGGAGACCGCACGATGACGACACAGCTCCGATTCCTCGGGCCACGCTCGCTCGCCGGCGCGGCGGCCCTCGTGGCGGCCCTCGCCCTGCCGGCGACGACGCTGGCCGCGAACTTCGAGGGCACGCCCGGACCGGACCACCTCGTGGGCACGGACCAGGCCGACACGATCCGCGGGTTTGCCGGCGACGACATCCTCGAGGGCCTCGGCGGCAATGACGACATCGCCGGCGGTCCCGACAACGACTGGATCTACGGCGGCGCCGGCGCCGATCGGATCGCCGGCGGGGAGGGCAACGACAAGATTCGTGGCGGCCCGGGTGCTGACGCGATCTACGGCGGCGCGGGTGCCGATGTGATCACCGGCGGTGCCGGCTTCGACGTCATCGGTGGCGGTTCCGGCCCGGATGTGCTGTACGGCGCCGATGGCAACGACCTCATTGCCGGCGGCCTGGGGCGCGACATCGTCTATGGCGGCGCCGGCAATGACGTCATCCGCGTGGGCGGTGACAGCACGGCCGATGCGGTCCACTGCGGACCGGGCTGGGACGTGGCATTCGTGGGCCGGTTCGACATCGCCGACGCGAGCTGCGAACGAGTGGTCCGCAAGCTCGAGTAACGGCCGGGGCCTACTGGCCTTCGGCTTCGCGGAATCAACGAGCCGCCGGCGCCTCGGGCGCCGGCGGCTCGGTGTTGAACTCAGGCGGGTGCGAGCGGTTGTGCGCCGCGCGGCCCGAGCATTCCCGCAGTCAGGAATCCGACGACCGCGAGACCGATGACGAGGAAGAGCCCGATCGGCCTGGTCGGGTCGAGGAGATCGAACTGCTCGGCGGCGAGGCCCAGACCGACGCCGGCGAGCGCGCCCAGGAATGCGCTCACGAGCCGGTTGGCGAACCCGCGCTCGCCGCGGGCGAAGAGCAGCATCCCGAGGAGCCCGAGGATGCCCAGGATGATCCCGCCGCCGCCGAGGACGGTGAAGACCGCCTGGACATCGTCGATGATGATCAGGATCTGGCCGGTGCATTGGGCATCGCCACTGGCCGATCCGGCGACCACGAACTGGCGACCCAGCACGGCATACGTCGACACCTGGACGCCGTCCAGCGAACCTGAGGTCTCGCCGGACTCCGACGTTCCGCCGGCGATCGGAAGCCCGAGGCCGAGCCCGTACGCCGACACGCTCGCGCGATGCATCGCGGCGGGCGACGACCCGGAGCCGCCGGCGACGTCGTCACGCTTCAGGTGCCAGATCGTGTCGGTCGTGAGATTGGCGCTCGAGCTGGTCGAGTGGCCTTCGCCGGTGCAGCCGCCGGTGATCGTGGCTGCGGCCGAGGTCGGGAACACAAGAGCCAGGGCGACGAGCGCCCCGCCGACCGCGAGCCGGCGCGCCATGGGCATGGACATCGCAGAACTCCTTCCTCGATACCTCTCGCCGCACTGTAAACCGGGTCGACCGCGCGTCAAGGGCCGCTGGCGCATCTGCGACAATCCGCCGAGGTCGCTCGATCACCGCGACCCACCGGAACGGAGCCCCAACGATGGCCATCGAATCCGCGACCAAGCGCATGACGAGCGCGGAGGTCGTCGCCCTGAATCGGGCGCACACCTTCTTCTCCTGGTCCATCCAGGGCGCCCTCGACCCGATCGCCATCGATCACGCCGAAGGCATCTACCTGTACACGCCCGAGGGCCAGCGGATCATCGACTTCAACAGCGGCCTGATGTCGGTGAACATCGGCCACGGCGACCGTCGCGTGATCGACGCGATCACCGAGCAGGCCACGAAGCTCCAGTACGTGACGCCGGCCTTCGCCACCGAGATTCGGGCGCGCCTCGGGCAGAAGCTCGCCGAGATCCTGCCGGGCGACCTCGACAAGGTGTTCTTCACGCTCGGCGGGGCGGAAGCGATCGAGAACGCGATCAAGCTCGCCCGCCACCACACCGGCCGGCACAAGGTCCTTGCCCGCTACCGCGCGTACCACGGCGCGACGTTCGGGGCCATGACGCTGACCGGCGACCCGCGCCGCTGGGCGAACGAGCCCGGCCTCGTCGGCGTGGTCCGCTACCCGGACACGCATCGCTGGGGCGAGAAAGAGCCGCGCCCGGTCGAGGAGAGCCTGCAGGGCCTCGAGGACGTGATCCGCTACGAGGGCGCCCATACCATCGCCGCCGTCTTCCTCGAGACGATCGTCGGCACGAACGGCATCCTCATCCCGCCCGACGGCTACCTGCAGGGCGTCCGCGACATCTGCACGCGCAACGGCATCCTCATGGTCTGCGATGAGGTCATGGCCGGCTTCGGCCGGACCGGGCGCTGGTTCGCGGTCGACCATTGGGACGTCGTGCCCGACCTCATGACCTTGGCCAAGGGCCTGACCAGCTCCTACCTCCCGCTCGGGGCCGTGGCCATGCGCCATGAGATCGCCGAGGCCTTCGAGTCGAAGATGTTCTACGGCGGCCTGACGTACTCGTCGCACCCGATCAGCCTCGCCGCCTCGCTGGCCACGATCCGGGTCTACGAGGAGGATGACCTCATCGGCAACTCACGCCGGCTCGGCCCGGTCATGCGCGGCCACCACGAGCGCCTCGCCGCGAAGCACCCCTCGGTCGGGGCGCATCGGAACATCGGCCTGTTCGGGATCATCGACCTCGTCCGCAGCCAGGATCCGTGGACGCCGCTCACCCCGTACAACGGCACGTCGGACGAGATGAAGGCGATCGGCAAGTTCTTCCGCGACAACGGCCTGTACACGTTCGCGCCGAACAACTCGATCCACACGAACCCGCCGCTGTGCATCACCGAGGAGCAGCTGGCGGAGGGCTTCGACATCATCGATCGCGCCCTCGACATCGCCGACCAAGCCGTCTCGTAGCCCGAGGCGCCGCGTGGCAGTGAGATCAGGCGCCGGCTCGCGCGGCGCGCAGCTCGCCTCTCCCGCGCGCGCCGTGGTTCGCGGCGCGCTGCTGGCGCTGCTCTTCGTGGCGGTCCTGATCGTCGTCTGGGAGGGCGCCAAGGCGCTGGGCGGCGACCCCTGGCGGTTCAAGGACGCGGCGGGGAATGAAACCGTCTACGTGCCGCCGTTCAAGTGGCCGATCGCCGACG
>VBGT01000033.1:22340-29599 GCA_005889475.1 Chloroflexota bacterium
CTCGTCGGCGCGGCGGTCTACACCGGACGCGAGGCCGCCCTCGGGTTCCTGGTGGGCGGGGTGTTCGGGCTCGGGCTCGCGGCGATCTTCGTCCATTCGAGGCTCGCCGAGCGGGCGTTCATGCCATACATCGTGGCCAGCCAGACGATCCCGATCCTCGCCCTGGCGCCGCTCATCGCCTTCGCCTTCGGGAACGGTCTCGTCGGGATCGTCATCGTCGCCTCGTACCTCACGTTCTTCCCGGTCACGATCGCCGAGCTGCGCGGCCTCACCTCGCCCGACCCGCGCGCCCTCGAGCTGATGCGCAGCTGCGCCGCCTCGCGCTGGACGATCTTCTGGAAGCTGCGCATGCCCGCCTCGGTGCCGTACCTGTTCGCGGCGCTCAAGGTGGCCGCGACCGCGAGCATCGTCGGCGCGATCGTCGGGGAGGGGAACCCGGGGGGCAGCCAGTTCGGGCTCGGACGCGCGATCCTGAACTTCAACGAGCAGTACATCACCGGCCCCGAGAAGCTCTGGGCCGCGATCATCGCAGCGGCCCTGCTTGGCCTCGTCTTCTTCCTGGTGGTCCGGCTGCTGGAGCTGTACGCCCTCCGCGGCCGCCCCCACGCGGCGGTCGGGTGAGGTGGCCATGAACGGGCAGGCGGGCGCCAGCGTGGTCTCGATCTCGGGGGTCAGCAAGGTCTTCGCCACCGCCGCCGGCCAGACGAAGGCCCTCGAGGACATCGACCTGTCGATTGCGCCCGGCGAGTTCGTGTCGCTGATCGGCCCTTCTGGGTGCGGCAAATCGACCCTGTTGCGGCTCATCGGCGACCTGACCGCCCCGACGTCGGGCACGATCACGGTCAACGGCAAACCCGCACGCCGGGCGCGCGCGGACCGCGACTACGGCATCGTCTTCCAGGCGCCGGTCCTGTTCGACTGGCGAACCGTGCAGGCCAACGTTGCGCTGCCGCTCGAGGTCAAGGGCGTTGCCCGGGCCGAACGCGACGAGCGAGTCCGGGCGATGCTCGAGCTCGTCGAGTTGACGGACTTCGCCCCACACCACCCGTACCAGCTCTCGGGCGGCATGCAGCAACGCGTCTCGATCGCCCGGGCGCTCGCCCTCGAGCCCTCGATCCTGCTCATGGACGAGCCGTTCGGCGCGCTCGACGAGATGACCCGCGAGCGGATGAACTCCGAGGTTCAGCGGATCTGGCAGCGGACCGGCACGACGGTCGTGTTCGTCACCCATTCGATCCCGGAGGCGGTGTTCCTGTCCTCGAGGGTCGCGGTGATGTCGCCGCGACCGGGCCGGATCGTTCGGGTGATCGACATCGACCTGCCGCGCCCGCGCACCGACGACACGCGCGAATCGACGCGCTACTTCTCGCTCATCACGGAAGTCCGCGAAACCCTCCGCGGCCGGCGCGCGGACGGCGCCGACCGCAGCGGGACCGTCGCCTCGGCCGAGCGGACCCTGGCCGAGGGGGCGGTGGGGTGAGCTCGCGCTGGGGCCGGCGGTTCCGCGAGTACGCCCCGGCGATCCTCGTCTTCGTCAGCGTCATCGGCCTGCTCGAGGGCATTGCCGCCGTGAGCGGGCTCCAGCAGTTCATCCTGCCCCGGCCGTCGGCCGTCGTCAGCGCCTTCGGCGAGGAGCTGCCGCGACTCCAGCGCAGCTCGGTGAACACGCTGTACGAGGCCATCGGCGGACTGGTGATCGGGGTGACCGCGGGCACGATCACCGCCTTCGCGATCGCTCGCTGGGCCCGCGTCCGCGAAGCGGTCCTGCCGATTGCCGTCGGCGCCAGCGCGATCCCGATCATCGCCGCCGCACCGATCATGTCCAACTGGTTCGGGATCCTGAACCCATTTGCCAAGATGGCGATCGTCATCCTGCTGACCTTCTTCCCGATGGTTGTGAACGTCGCCCGCGGCCTGAGCCAGGTCGACGAGTCCGCCGTCGAGCTGATGCGTGCCTCGGCCGCCTCCGAGGGCCAGGTGCTGCGCAAGCTCCGGATTCCGAATGCCCTGCCGTATTTCTTCACGGGCCTCAAGATCTCGACGACGTTGTCGTTGATCGGCGCGGTCGTGGCGGAGTACTTCGGCGGCTCGGACGACGTCCTCGGCCGGGTGATCCTCCAGAGCTCGAGCGCGCTCCGCTTCGACATCACGTGGGCGGCCATCTCGATCACCGCGGTGTCCGGCATCCTGCTGTATCTGCTCGCGCTGGGCGTCGAGCGGCTGGTCATCCCGTGGCACGCCTCCCAGCGGGTCGGCGAGACGTAAACTCTCGGCGCGCAGAGGGAATCGGCCGCATGGCCGAGCAGGAGGAGGATCCGGATGTTTCGTTCATACGCGCGCTGGCTGTGCGCGCTGGCCATCGTCGGGTTGATCGCCGCGGGCTGCAGCGCCGCCCCGGGGGGCTCGACGACCACCGCAGCGACCAAGGTCCGGCTGCAGCTGCAGTGGGTCCCGCAGGCGCAGTTCGCCGGCGAGATCGCGGCGAAGGCCGAAGGCTTCTACCAGGCCGAAGGGCTCGACGTGACCTTCGTCGACGGCGGCCCGAATGTTGCCAACATCACGGTCGGTTGTGCCAAGGACGGCCCCGAGTTCACCCTCGGCTGGGTCCCCAAGGCTCTGGTGGCGGTCGAGGCCAACGGCGGTGCCGACTGCGATCTCGTGAGCATTGCCCAGATCTTCCAGCGCTCCGGCACCCGGTCGGTGTCGTGGACGACAAGCAACATCACGAAGCCCGAGGACTTCCGCGGCAAGAAGGTCGGTGTCTGGGACTTCGGCAACGAGTACGAGGTCACTGCCGGCGCCAAGAAGGCCGGCCTGACGGTCGGGACGGACTACACCCGAGTCATCCAGGCTTTCGACATGTCTGCCCTCCTGAAGAAGGAGATCGACGTTGCCGAGGCGATGACCTACAACGAGTACGCGCAGGTGCTCGAGGCGAAAAACCCGGCGACCGGCAAGCTGTACCAGCCGTCCGACCTGAACGTCATCGACTGGAACGGGGTCGGCACCGCGATGCTCCAGGACGCGGTGTTCGCGCGAAAGGCCTGGCTGTCGCAGACCGGCAGCGAGGACGTCGCGGTTCGGTTCCTGCGGGCGACGTTCCGCGGCTGGATGTTCTGCCGCGACAACCCCGACAAGTGCGTCGAGCACGTGCTCGCGGCCGGGACGACGCTCGGCAAGGGCCACCAGGCGTGGCAGATGAACGAGGTCAACCCGCTCATCTGGCCGTCGCCCGATGGCATCGGCATCACCAGTCAGGCGGCCTGGGATCAGACGATCAAGATCGCCCTCGACTTCGGTGTCCTGAAGGCGGCGCCGGCCACCGGTGCATTCCGGAACGACCTCGCCCAGAAGGCCCTGCAGAACATCACCGGTGACACCAAGGGCGCGAGCTTCGTGAAGGGCACCGTCCAGGTGACCGAGGGCGGCAACTAGCCGCGCGCCAACCTGACCACACACGAGGCCGGCCCACCGGGCCGGCCTCGTCGATTCCGCGGCTCGGATCCCGCCGGGCGCTTCTCCTACAGTGCCGGGGTGTTCGCCCCGACATACCCCCGCCTCACCGGGCGGCTGCGCATCCGCCCGTACCGCGCGGACGACCTCGACTCGGTCATGTCGATCTTCGGCCGGGCCGACGTGAGCCGCTACCTCAACTGGGAGCCGATGGATCGCGAGGCCGCGACCGCGTTGCTCGAGCGTCGTCTCAAGCAGACCCGGATCGAGCACGAGGGCGAGGGCCTCGGCCTGGTCGTCGCCGAACGCGAGACGGATCGGTTCGTCGGTGAGGTCGTGCTCCGGTTGATGAGCGAGGCGAGCCGCCAGGGCGAGATCGGCTGGTCGATCCATCCGGATGCCCAGGGCCGCGGCTATGCCACCGAGGCGGCACGGGAGATGCTGCGCCTCGGCTTCGAGGAGCTCGGCCTGCACCGGATCGTCGCCGAGTGCGACCCGCGCAACGAGGCCTCGATCAGGGTGATGGAGAAGCTGGGCATGCGCCGCGAGGCGCACCACCTCGAGGCTATCTATCTCAAGGGCGAGTGGGTCGGCTCGATGGTCTACGCGATTCTCGCGTCGGAGTGGCGCGCGGCCTAGGTCCCGCCGAACGCAAGCCAGCCGGCAAGAGCCGCCCCCGCGATGGTCAGCGGCACGGCCGCCCTTGACTTCCACAGGAAGAGCAGCGCCAGGGAGGCACCGAAGATGGCCAGGCCGGGCGGGACCGCGGGCAGGCGGGTCACGACCGCGCCGCCGAGCTGGAGTGCCGTGACCGCGATGAGCCCGACGACGCCGGCGGCGACGCCCTCGAGAAGACGGTGGAGTGCGGGGTTGTCGACGACGCGCTCGATGCGATCGCCGAGGAGCAGGGCGAACGAGAACGCCGGCAGGAAGATGCCTGCAGTCATGGCCACGGCACCGAGCGGTCCGCCGGCGACATAGCCGACGAACGTCCCGAAGATGATCAGCGGCGCGGGCAGGATGCTGCCGAGCGCCAGGCCGTCGAGGAACTGCGCATCCGTCAGCCAGCCGTTGCCCACGGCGTCGCCGCGGATGAAGGGGATCGCCGTGTACGCGCCGCCGAACGTCAGGAGCCCCGCCTTCAGCCCGGACAGGAACACGGCCACCGGCGAGGCCTCGACGGTCCTGTTTGCCCCCAGACCGACCGTCGCTCCGCTCGGTTGCAGCAGTGCCAGCCCGTGCGTCGTCGCCGACCAGGCGAGCGCGACCCCGGCGGCTGCGATGACTGCGCCGTAGACGGCCCCACGCGGGAGCCGTCCGGCAAGCGCGTACGCCGCGCCCGCGACCGGCAGCGTGACCAGGAAGCTGACGCCCGCCACCGTCGCGGCCGCCGCGGCGATCGCGATCAGCCAGAGGCCGGGACCGACCAGGATGTGCCGCCCGATGCGCTCCACCGCCCGAGTGACGAGCGCGATCACCGCTACCTGAGCGCCGAGCAGCGCCGCCCCGATCGATGCCTGCGCGAGGTCGACCTGGAAGTACAGCCATGAGATGGCAAGCATCAGCACGAACCCCGGAAACATGAATCCGAGGCCCGCGAGCAGCGCACCCACACGGCCACCGCGAAGGAGCCCGAGGTGCACGGCCAGCTCGTGCGCCTCGGGGCCGGGGAGCGCCTGGTAGACGGCCAGGAGCCGGTTGAACCGGCTGCTGGTGACCCAGCCCTCCTCGTCGACGAGCTCGCGCCGGAGCATCGCGATCTGGGCGACCGGGCCGCCGAACGCGAGCAGCCCGAAACGGAGGAACCGGCCGAGGATCGCGAGCGGCGGGGTTCGCTGGGGGCCGGCCATCGGCGCGACGCTAGCGGGTCGGCGGCGCCTCGTCGCGGGCCGGCCCGGCTCCGGCCGGGCTAGCCGATCGCGAGGACCAGCTTGCCCCGGTTGCCGCGCGTCGACTGCCGATGCACCGCCTCCGCGGCCTGCTCGAGTGGGAGAACCTCCACGTCGACTGTGAGCTTGCCAGCTGCGGCGAGCTCGCCAAGCTCGGCCACTCGATCGAGGGCCGCGCGAACCGCGTGGAAGGTCGCCGGTTGCCCGGCGAATGCCTGCTCGGCGCCCTGCGCAGAGGGCGACGCGATTCGCCCTCCGGGCCGGACCGCCGGCACCAGGGCGAGCAGCCCCTGCGCGTCGTGGAACACGTCGATGATTCCGGCGAGGCCGTCGGGCGCCTTCGCGCGGAGCTGCTCGGTGAGGTCGCCGGTCGAGTAGTCGACCACGTCAGCCGCACCGAGGCTCCGCACGTAGTCGGCGTGCTCGGCGCGAGTCACGGCGATGACCCGCAGGCCGCGCAGGGCAGCGAGCTGCGTGGCGTAACCGCCGACGCCGCCGGCCGCACCGACGACCGCGGCCGTGTCACCGGGCTGGGCCGCCAGGGCGTCGACCGCCGCCAGGGCCGTTCCGCCGGCCGTCGGAAGGGCGGCGGCGCGCTCGGCGGGAAGGTTCGTCGGCCGGCGTGCGGCGAGCGCTGCCGTCGCCGTGACGTATTCGGCGAAGGTGCCCTCGCCGAAAAATGGCTTGCCGACGGCGCCGAACACCTCGTCGCCCGGCGCGAAGCCCTCGACGCCCCGGCCGACGGCCTCGACCGTGCCCGCGTAGTCGAGGCCGAGCGTGAGCGGGAGCCGGTGCTCCATGAAGTCCTTGGCAAAGCCGGCCCGGATGATCGGGTCCATGGCATTGACGCCCGCAGCGCGAACGCGGATCAGGAGCTGGCCCTCACCGGGCTCCGGCTTGGCTCGCTCGCCGATTGCACCGGTCGCGCCGAATTGGGGAACGATGAATGCACGCATCGATGACTCCTGGGATCGTCCGGATCGTTGCGGAGTCAACGAGTGTACGCGACGACCGGGATGCGCCGCTGGGTCAGCTGGCCTTGCCCGTCCCGAACTGGCGATCCCCGGCGTCCCCGAGGCCGGGCATGATGTAGCCCTTGTCGTTCAGCTGGCGGTCGAGGGCCGCGCAGTGGATCTCGACGTCCGGATGCGCCTTCGCGACGGCCTCAACCCCCTCCGGCGCCGCGATCAGGTTCACGAGCTTGATCCGCACCGGTGTGACCGCGCCCCAGCGCTTGAGCACCTCGATCGCCGCCGTGGCGGAGCCGCCGGTCGCGAGCATCGGGTCGAGGATCAGGCACAGGTCGACCGACGCCGCGTCGGGCAGCTTGTTGTAGTACTCCACCGGCTTGAGGGTTCGCTCATCGCGGAAGAGGCCGAGGTGCCAGACCTCGGCGGTGGGCATCAGCTCGAGCATCGCGTCGACCATGCCCAGTCCGGCCCGGAGGATGGGGATCAGCCCGATCCGCTCGCCGAGCTCGTGGCCGTGCATCGTCTCCAGCGGCGTCTTGACCTCGCGCGCGCGCACCCGTGCGTCGGCCAGCGCTTCGTACCCGAGCAGCCACGACAGCTCGCGGACGACCTCGCGGAACTTCTTGGGCTCGGTCTTCTCGTCGCGGAGGATGCCCAGCTTGTGGAGGACCGCCGGGTGCTGGGAGACGTGCAGGGTCGGCGGCAGCATCTGGGCCTCCGGTGGGTGTCGTGCCGGTCGCGCGGGCCCGGCGATCTCGTCCTCGCGGGGCATCCTAGCATCGGCCGGAGTACCCTCACCGCCGTGGTCGCCCGGACTGTCACCTCCGATCCCGAGAGGGGTCGAGCGGCCAGCGCGAAGGCGCGTCGAACCGCGCCCCCGGTGCTCGTCCGGCAGGTTCGCAACGCGGTGGAGGAGAGCGTCCATCGGGGCGACATCGTCGAGGTC
>VBGT01000034.1 GCA_005889475.1 Chloroflexota bacterium
GGACCTCCACGTTCGGACGCTGCAGGCGATGTTCCGGCGAACCGGAATCAGCCAGGCGATGTTGGCGACCGGCACGGAGGGCATGCCCCTCGACGCGCTCACGGCGGCACGGCTCGCGCGCGACGGCGAGCGGCCCGGCGAGATCCGGCACATGTGCTCGGGCTACCACGCCGCCTTCCTGCTCCTGGCGCGCCTGCACGGCTGGCCGGCCGACGAGTACTGGCTCGACGACCACCCGACGCAGGTCGCGGCCCGCGAGGTGGTGGCGCGCTCCTTCGGCGTCTCGGCGTCGAAGCTCGTCACGAGCCTCGACGGCTGCGGCGTCCCGACGTTCGCGTTCCCGTTACGGGCCATCGCCCGTGCCTACGCCTTCCTCGCCGATCCCGAGTCCGTTCGGTCTGACGATGCCCGGGCAGGTCTCGCCGGCTCGGTCGCGGTCGTGCGCGACGCGATGC
>VBGT01000101.1 GCA_005889475.1 Chloroflexota bacterium
TGCCGCCGTCCTCGGGGTCGTGTCCGCTCTGGTGAAGATCACCACAGCCGTCATCTGGCTCGTCGCTGCCCTCGTCATCGCCCGCGGACGGCGTCCGATGCTCCTCGTCTGTGCGATCGCCTTCGCCGCCGGGTTCGTCTGGACGGAATACGCCGACTCGATCCGACAGACCGGGCCACTGACCCGGCTCTTCTCGAGCAGCACCCTGACGACGTGGACGCTCGGGGCGCCCCTCGACCGGATCGACCCGACGCTGTGGGCCCTGTGGATCTGGCACCTCACCCCGCTCGGGGTTATCGGCCTGATCGGGCTCGTGTTCATCCGCGCGGTTCCGGGCGATCGTCGGCTATGGGTCCTGTCGACGATCGCCATGGCGCTCGCCTATGCCGTCTTCCCGACCCTCTTCGCCCAGCACAGCTACTACGCCGTTGCGGTCAGCCCGGCTGTCGCGCTCCTCCTCGGCGCCGCGTGGCGGGGGGCGATCCTGGCCCGGCCGCGCCGGTTCGTCCTGATCGCGACCGCGGCCCTCGCGGTCGGGACGTTCGCCGTCTCTTTGCCGAAGTGGATTGTCGCGTTCGGCCCGGCGGACCCGGATCACGAGCTCGTCTCGGCGGCGCAGATCCAGGCCGCGACGAGCCCGACGGACCGCGTCCTGATCATCGGCCGCGACTACTCGCCGGCCATCCTGTTCTACGCCGATCGACAGGGGATCGCCCTGCCGCTCGCCGCGTCCGTGACCGACCTTCCGGCCGACCTGGTTGCCGGCTATCGACGGTTCGACTGCGGGATCGATCGGGCGGGGGACTGCGTCGCGATCACGCCCTGATCGAGGACGACCCCCGGTGCCGCCTGGATGGCCATCCGGACCAGGAGTGGCAGGACGCCGACCATGGGGACCAGGGCGAGGTGAGCGAACCATTCCGGCGCTGGCAGGATGACCGCGACTGACAGCATCGCGAAGGCGCGGCGGTCGTCCCGAATCCGGATGACGGCGACCAGGGCGAGCAGGGTCAGCAGCACGACCGCGATCTGCGCCGCGGAGTCGCCGACGAACGCCGTCAGGAGCGATCGCGGCGCCGGCACGAAGAGCGCGGAACCCCGGCCGAGCGCCAGCGCGCTGACGAACTGGAGCCAGGGCGCGACACCGACTGCAACGAGGCAGGCCGCGAAACCGATCGCTCCGACAGCCGTCGGACCGGCCAGGCCGCCACGCTTGCGGACGACCCAGACGATCCCCATTCCCGGGTAGAGCTTGACCAGGGCGCCCACGGCGGCGAGGTAGCCGGCGCTTCGCGGAGCGAGCCACATCATCCCGATCGCCGCCGCGACGAGCGTGTTGATGTTGCCGGTGCCGATCGACCAGACGCCCGGGCCGCTGCCGACGACGAGGAGCGTGATCGCCGCCGCGGCGGTCCGGGATGCGCCGTCGCGCCGGGGGATGAGATAGACGACGGACGCGAGGGCGAGGGCAGAGAGGACACTGAACGTCAGCGATGCGAGCTCCAGCGGCATCAGGCCGAGCGGCGCGCTGAGGATCGCCGCCGACGGCGGGTAGACATACCCCTGGCCGAACGCCGCGTCACCGAGGGAATACGGGCCCGCAAGCTGGAACGTCGCGTAGAGCGGCTGGCCGGCCAGCAGGCGCAGGACACCGGCGTGATACGTGATGAAGTCGCCCAGCGCGATCCTCGGCAGCAGCAGCAGGGCGTAGATGAAGACGCCGATCCAGAGCCCGGCGGCGATGGCGAATCCCACGACCAGCCGTCGCGGGACCCCCGTCGGGTGCCTCATCCCGTGGCGACCGAGGCGGGCTGCGACTCCATGAAGTCGACGACGCGTCGGGCCAGCTCGACCGAGTAGTTCTGGCCGCGGTCGTGAGGATAGACCTGGAACATCGACGCGGCGAACAGGCGTGGGTTCGACGTCCAGAACGGCGGAAGACGGCGGCGGTAGCCGGGCTCGATCACCGGCTGCGCGAACGGCGCGGCGAACGACCAGAGGCCCGTCACCCAGCCGGGATCGAAGTCTGGGTTCAGGCGCCGGATCGCGGGCGCGAACCGCGCGAGCGTCTCCTCGGGGGTCTCCTTGATGATCGGGTCGGTGACCGGCACGTAGTTCCCGAGGTAGACGAGGTGGCGCCCACCGTACGCCGCCCGGTCGGCCATGGCGGTGTGCTCGACCACGGCGAGGAACGGGCAGGACCGGTCCGTGATCGCGATCCAATACGTGCCCGTGAGCGGCCGATCCAGGGCGAGGATCAGGCAGTGGGCGGACAATGCCGGGGGCAGATCGGCCGTGCCGCCGCCCGGCACCGCGTCGGAGATGGCCATCGTGATGTGCGGCGCCAGCGTCGACAGCACGCGATCGAACGAACGGAGATCGCCATCCGCGGAGACGACATCGAGGCACGAGCCACGCGTCTCGACCGTGGCGACGCGGAACGACGTCACGATCTCGCCGCCTCGTTCCTCGATCTGCCGCGCAAGCTCGCGATAGAAGGTCTGGAACCCGCCGTCGACGTATCCGAGCTCCGGCGTTCGGTCGTGCACCCGGGCCCAGAGCCAGGCCATCGTGACATCGCCGGCGCGGGCCCCGAACTTCCCGGTCAGAAGCGGCTCCCAGATCGCGGCGTAGGCACGCCGACCGGCGAACCGCGTCAGCCACGTCCGGGCGGTCACCCCGTCGAACGGCCGGGAGGTTCGGACGAGCTTCAGGATCGCCAGCACCGCGCCCAGCCGGAGCCGATCCACGAGCGGTAGGCAGCGCAGGCCGATCAGGGCGCCCGGTGAATCGAAGCGGTGGACGGCTCCGTCGATCTCGATGGATGACTCGGGCCGGTGCCAATGGAGCCGATCCGCGAGCCCCAGCTGGGCGATCAGCGCCTGGATCGAGCGGTCCGTACGGAACAGGTGGTGGTAGAACTTCTCGAGCCAGATCCCGGGCTCGATCTCGAAGCTCGCCGCGAGGCCGCCGGGCCGGTCACCGGCCTCGAGGACCGTGACGGCGTGACCCCGCTTGGTGAGCTCGTACGCAGCGGCGAGACCGAGGACCCCTCCTCCGAGCACGCCGTAGTGGAGGCGGCCGCCGGGCGAAGCGGACCCTGACACGTCAGGCGGACGGGGCCGAGGGTGGACGGGCGCGGGTCGGCGACGCCCGACGTCGTCGAGCGGTGCGGTCCGTCTGTCGATGACGACCAATGCGGATCCCCCGACCCCTCCCTCCGACGCTCCCCGAGTGGCATCGTGGGAGGACGGATGCTCCGATGGTCCTGGGACCCTGTCAATGGGATTCGGTTCACATCGTCAACACCTTGTGCGAGGGCTCAGGTCGTCCGTACCAGGACCGTGCCGTCGTCGTCGCGATAGGCGTTGCTCCAGCCGGCGCCCACCAGGCGGTCGACGAGGTCCCGCTGGTCAGGGCCCGCGACGACGACCGTCACTCGCCAGTCGGAGAGGGTTTGCTGCCAGCCCGAGCCTCCCGCGTCGATCCGGTCGACCGCATCCCACACGTGGTTCGAGAAGAGCTCGATCCGGGAATCGAAGGCAACCGTCGCCTCCGGGAGGGCGAACTCGAACCATGAGCCCCACGGCTGCGGGGCGAGGATCCGGTCGCCTGGCTTCACGTGATCGCGCAACGCGGCCGTGATCCCCGCCGGTGCCGTGCCGACGACCCCGGCCGGAGCCTGGAGCCCCGGATCGCGCGGCCGCCATAACGGCAGCGCTGCGATGCCCGCCAGGACGAGGACGACCGCGATCGCGGCGTTGAGCCGGCGGACGATGGTCGGCTCGACCCGCTCCGGTCGAGCCGCGGGTGCCGGCGCTCCGCCGGCGACGGCGGCCACGGTCGCCGCCGCGACGAACGGCCACCACGCCAGCCCGCGGACGGCCCACACCCCGAGGGCCGCGAACGGGACGAGCCAGAGGAACGCCGTCGGTGGCACCCGCCGGCCGCGGCGCGAGGCGGCCACGAGGAACGCCGCGACGAGGACGATCGAGAGGAAGAAGAGCGCGCCCTCGACCGTCAGCGGCGAGGTCGGCTGCCACTCCGTGATGCGCTTCGTGATGACGCTGTTCGTCGAGATCCCCGACACGTACGTCCAGTTCCGGATCCCGAACGGGCTGACCACGGTCGCGACGACCGACCCGAGGAGCAGGACGGCCGTCGCACGCGATCGCTGGTCGCGCCGGACGAGGTCCTCGACGAGCGCGAGCCCGACGACGGCCGGCCCCAGGACGAAGCTCCCGTG
>VBGT01000035.1:0-15794 GCA_005889475.1 Chloroflexota bacterium
GGTCGGACTGGCGACGCGAACCATTCACGAGCGAGAGCCGCAAGCACATCTCGGTCTGGCGGAAGCCCGGGGGCTAGGGCTCCGTCACCGCCGACCACAGCGGCCTGAGCAGCGTGTCCCGGGATTCCTCGCTCAACGCCGGTCCGAGCAGCAGGACCGTCGCAGCATCGAGCAGCGGCGGCACCGCCTGGACCCGGAGGTCGTGCAGCACCTGATCCGGACGGACGCTGGCGAATGTCCAGGCGGCGCTCGCGGCGACGTCCGACCCGGCCCACTGGATGATCGAACCCTGGAGCCGACTCAGCTCATCCCCGAGACGGCTCTTGCCGGCCGCCGCCGACGCCTCGGTCCGAGCGGCCGCGCGCGCGCCTGCATCTCCCTCCTGGTATGCGGCACTGAGCGCCAGCAGGTCGGCGGACTCGAGGTGCGGGAGCATGCCCAGGAATTCGTCGAGGTCGAGGTGCGGGGCGCCGCGGTCGTCCACTGGCTAGCGGAGGAGCCGGGCGCGGATCTGCGTCTCCTCGACCGTGTTGCCCCGGCGGCGCTCGACGCGGTAGGCGTGCTGGCCCGGGAGCGAGGCCACTGCCTCGGCGAAGTCCCGGCCCTCGAAGAGCAGGCCGACGCCGTCGTCGCTGGCGAAACCGTCCTGGAGCGCCCCCGACCCGACGAGCTCTTCATAGCGCGGCCGCCGCAGCGACTCCGCGTCGTAGTGCGGACAGAACGAACCGGCAAGGAGCTTGAGCCCGTCGCGCAGCGGTGCGAGATCCGGCCCGAACGAGTCGGTCAGCCCGCCCTCGAACCAGCACATCGCGCCGGCCGACCAGCCGGCGAGGACCACGCCCCTGTCCCACGCCGTCCGCAGGGCCTTGTCGACCCCGTGGACCCGCCAGATCGCGAGCATGTTCGCCGTGTTCCCACCGCTGACATAGATCACGTCCTGGTCGAGGAGGAAGGCCTCGATGTCGTCGATTCGGCGACCGAACAGGTCGAGGTGGGTCGCCTCGGCGCGGCGCGCGAACGTGGCGTAGAAGCCGGCACGATCCCCGACGTCCTCGCCGGACGCGGCGCCCACGAAGCAGATCCGCGGCCGGTCCTGGCCCGAGAGGTCGAGCAGGTACTGGTGCAGCGGCCAGTCCGTCGAGGTCGGCCCAATTGAGGCGCCGCCGATGGCGAGGATGCGCTGCTGGCTGGCCATCAGGCGGGCAAGTCTAGCCGCGCCCGAGATCGGTCA
Source organism: Chloroflexota bacterium (assembly GCA_005889475.1). Lineage (GTDB taxonomy): Bacteria > Chloroflexota > Limnocylindria > Limnocylindrales > CSP1-4 > UBA5189. The sequence goes on from VBGT01000035.1 coordinate 1,232, forward strand.
GCCGGGCTCGAGGACCGCAATGACCGAACGATGCGTTGCCGGGTCGACGTCGATGACCCACAGGTGGCCGGCTGCGTCGACGGCCGGGTGGCTCGCTCGGGCGACGCCGGATCCAGGTGTGCCCAGGCCCCACGTCCCGAGGAGCTCGCCGCTCGCGCTGAACTGGCGCACCCGTCCGCCGAGGATTCTCCTGCCCGTCTCGTCGAGCACCGGCTCGCCGACGTACACGGATCCGTCCGCCGCCCCGGCGATCGCGAGCGCATGGCTCCAGGCCCCGAAGGCCTGCGACCCGAACGGCCACTCCACCGGCAGTTCCCACTGCCGGGGCGAGCTCAGATCCGGCCCGAGCGACGTGACGACCGCCATGCGGCGGGGGGTCCCATCCTGGTACGTGGCGTCGACGTCCGGCTCGTCGACGATGATCACTCGCCCGTCGCGCGCGATCGCGATCGCCGTCGGGAAGGCGAGGACCCCCGGCTCCCCCGGCCGCGCGCCCGCGGTCAGCGGCCGCAACCAGTAGTCGACGCCGAACTTGACCTGACCGCGTGCGTCCAGCCGGACGACCGCGGCGTAGACGTTCCCGCCGACGCCGTACTGCGGGAGGCCGTATTCGTGGCCGTAGGCATCGACCGCGAGCCGGTTGATGCCGCTCGGCGTCTTTGTGCTGGACAGGACCCTGCCCGTCGCCGAGCTGAACCTGCGGAGCGTGAACTGGTTGGTCGGGTGGTCGTAATCGTCGATGACGATCGAGTCGTTCGTCGGGTCGATCGAGACCCAATCGCTGCCGAGCGGCGTGACGGCCCGGCTCAGGTCGCGCTCGGCGCGCTTCCGCCCCGAAGCCGAGAACCGGGCCACGAACAGGCGGAGGGGCTCGGCGGCCGCGTGCCGCGTGCCGATGGCGATCACGTCACCGTTGCCCGCGAAGCCGAAGTCGAGCCAGGCCGCCGGGGAGGCGAGCGGCTTGACCACCGAGCGCCAGCGCATGGCGGCCGCCGTTGGCTCCGGGCTCGCCGGCGGACTCGACGTCTCGGTGCTCGGTGATGTCGGGGCAGCGGTCGCGCTCGGGGACGGGCTCGGCTCGATCGAAGCGTCCGACGGCACCGCGATGCTCTGCTGCGGGGCGAGGGAGGGCGGCGACAAGAGCGAGCAGCCCGCGAGCAGCGCGGCGCACCACGCCAGCGCGATCCGGCTGGCGGCCCTGCGCTGCGACCAAGGCGCCGGGGTGGGCATCTCGTGGTATCCGGTGGCCTGGTCGGTCCCGTCCTAGAGACGAACGCTCGGCGGGCGCTCGCGGTCGAACATGTGCACGGTGTCGACGAAGCGGACCGTCTTGGTCTGGTAGGCCATGACCAGCGAATGGGTGCGCGCGCCGCCTCCGAAGAAGCGAACCCCCTCGAGCAGGTCGCCGGGCGTGACGCCCGTCGCCGCGAACACGAGGTGCTCGCCCGAGGCGAGGTCCTCCGTTCGGTAGATGCGGCGCTCGTCGCCGTGGCCCATCCGTGCGCCGCGAGCCCGCTCCTCGTCGTTGCGGTACCGGAACCGTGCCTGGATCTCGCCGCCGAGGCAGCGCATCGCCGCAGCGGTGATCACGCCCTCGGGCGCACCGCCGATGCCCATGACCGCGTGCACGCCGGTGCCCTGGACCGCGCAGCTGATCGCGGCCGACAGGTCGCCGTCCGAGATCAGCTTGATTCGCGCTCCCGTGCCGCGTACGTCGGCGATGAGCTCGGTGTGGCGGGGCCGGTCGAGGATGATCACGGTGATGTCCTGGGTGCGCCGGCCGAGTGCCTCGGCGATCAGGCGCACGTTCTCGGCCGGCGGCCGCTCGATGTCCACCTTGCCGGCCGCGCCCGGGCCGACGCACAGCTTCTCGAGGTAGGTGTCCGGCGCATGGACGAGGCCGCCGCGCTCGGACGCGGCGAGCACGGTGATCGCGTTGGCCGAGCCGGTGGCCACGAGGTTCGTGCCCTCGAGCGGGTCGACCGCGATGTCGATCTCGGGGGCCGCGTCGCCTGCCATGCCCACCTGCTCGCCGATGTACAGCATCGGCGCCTCGTCGCGCTCGCCCTCGCCGATGACGATCGTGCCCTGCATCTCGATCTCGTCCATCGCGGCGCGCATGGACTCGGTGGCGACCCGATCAGCCTCGTGCCGGTCGCCGCGGCCCATCAGTCGGGCACTCGCGATCGCCGCAGCTTCCGTCACGCGAACCATCTCGAGTGCGAGGAGCTTTTCCATGCCACCCCTGCCTCGTTGCGTCTAGTGCCGGAAGTGCCGGCGCCCGGTGAACACCATGGCCATGTGGTGCCGATCAGCCACTTCGATGGCCATCTCGTCGCGAATCGAGCCGCCCGGCTGAATGATCGCGGTCACGCCCGCCTGGGCGGCGATCTGGATACCGTCCGGGAACGGGAAGTAGGCGTCGCTGGCCATGACCGAGAGGCGAGCGCGCTCGCCCGCCCGCCGGAGGGCGATCTCGACCGACACCTGCCGGCTCGCCTGGCCGGACCCGATGCCGACCGACGCTGCGTTCTTGGCCAGCACGATCGCGTTCGACCGGACGTGCCGCACTGCGCGCCAGGCGAAGAGGAGGTCGGTCAGCTCCTCGAGCGTGGGCCGGCGCTTGGTCACGACCTGGAGCTGGCTGCCGTCGAGGCCCAGCTCGTCCATGGTCTCGACGAGGAGGCCGCCGCCGACGCGCTTGAAGTCGAGCCGGGCGATGCCGTAGTCACGCATGCCCTCGATCGGGTCCGGCGGCACGCGCAGCAGCTCCAGCCCGCTCTTCTGGCGCAGGATCCCGAACGCCGAATCGTCGAAGCCGGGCGCGATCACGGCCTCGTAGGAGTTCGCGGCGATCTCCCGGGCCGTCGCCCCATCGAGCACCCGGTTCACGCCGACGATCGCGCCGAACGATGCGACCGGGTCGGTGTCGAGGGCATGCCGGTACGCCTCGACAAGCTCGTCCGCCGAGGCGAGCCCGACCGGGTCGGCGTGCTTCGAGATGACCACCGTCGGGGTCGTGTAGTCGCTCGCGATCCGGTACGCGACGTCGAGGTCGAGGAGGTTGTTGAACGACGGCATGCCGCCGTGCAGTGGGCTGGCGTCCGCGGCGCCGGCCGAACGGTGCGTGGTCTCGCGGTACAGGGCGCCCGTCTGGTGCGGGTTCTCGCCGTAGCGCAGGTCGCTCACCTTGTCGAGGACCATCGCGAGCCGCTTCGGGTACGTGTTGCCCGCGATCTGGTTCAGGTAGGCCGCGATCTCCGCGTGGTACGCGGCGACCATGCCGAACGCCTCCGCAGCGAGCTGCGCCCGGAGCTCGGGGCTGACCTGGCCGCGCTCCTTGAGCTCCGCGAGGATCTGCGGGTAGTGCTCCGGGCTGGAGATCGCCGCAACAGCGGCCGGGTTGCGCGCGGCGGCGCCGAGCAATGCGGCGCCGCCCACATCGATCATGTCGATGGCCTTGTCGATGCCGATCAGCGCCCGTCCGATCTCCGCGCCGAACGGTCGAACGTTGACGACGACGAGATCGATCGGCTCGATGGCCTCGCGCTTGAGCTCTTCGAGCTGCTCCGGCTGGTCGCGCCGGGCGAGGATCCCGGCGTACACCGCGTGATGGAACGTCTTGACCTGGCCGTCGAGCATCGTCGGGACGCCGGTGATATCGGCGATCGGCCGCACCTCTACCCCGTCCTGGGCGAGGTGCTCCCGCGTTCCGTCCGTGGCAAACAACTCGACGTCGAGCGCCTGGAGGCCTCGCGCAAAGACCGTGATTCCGTCCCGCGTCGCGACCGAGAGCAGCGCTCGCACCCGCAGTCCCTCCACGTCGTGCCTGGAATCCTCGGACCGATGGCTAGCGGAGCGCCGCCTCGGTCCTCGGAGAGCTGACCGTCGATCCGCGCACACGTCCGAGCGGCGACTCGTGGGCCGCGGTGCCGAGTATAGCCCGGCCCGTGGCATACTCCACGCTCGCCCATCGACCTCACTGAGCTGGTGAAGCCTTGAAGAATCTGCCCTGGGATTACTTCTGGGTCGCCTTCAACTCGATCAACTTCCCCGACCTGTTCAACGCGATCTGGGTCACGTCGCTCGTCCTGCTGATCATCCTGATCGTGTTGTACGTCCTGCGGACGCGCGCGCTGCACCGCCATCGCCTGTGGCTCGACATGTGGGAGTGGCTGTTCTGGTCGGGGCTGATCACGTTCTTCCTGCTGATCGTCGGCTCGATCTTCCAGTTCGACTTCGCGGTGATCCTGGTGATCCTCGGCAGCGGACTGCTGACGATGGCGTGGGCGAGATTCCGCCGGTACCCGCCCCTGTTCGAGGCGTATGAGCACCAGCTCGCCCGGCAGCGCTACCTGACCCGTACCCGCACGACCCGGCCCGAGGCGACCATCCGCTCGAGGAACGTTCGCCGGCGCGGCAAGAAGCGATAGCAGGGTCCCGACGTGGAGATCCGGCGGTTCGGAGTCGGCAACCGCCGCCCGGAGGGCCCGCTCGGCAGCGAGGGGATCGAGGGCCAGGTCATCCACTCGGACGCCCGCGGGGTGGTCGCCGAGCTCGCGTTTCGCAAGGGCGGGCGGATCGAGCCGCACGACAACCCGAACACGACCTGGTTCGTGGTCATCGAGGGCGGCGGCTACGTCCAGGTCGGCGAGGAGCAGCGACGCGTCGCCGCGGGCGAGGCCGTGCTCTGGCCCGCAGGCGTCACGCACGGAGCGTGGACCGAGCACGGCCCGATGCGCGCGTTCGTCGTCGAGTTCGCCGGGAGCGACGATTCGCACCTCCGCGGCATCCTCGAGGGCGTCTCCCGCCGCTTGCTTCCGGGTGAGGCGGGGAGCGCGAGCAGAGGCGAGGGTCGCCTCCTCGAGCGGCAATTGTCCCCCGCAGAACGCGATCGCGAGGGCGAGCCGCTCTAGCCCGCCGGTGTCTCCGTCGACCAGCAGTCCGGGGTCAGGGTGATTCGTTCGCGACGGGCGAGGTCATGATCGACCAGACCGCACCGGCGAGCGACCCGGCGACGGCCGCGATGAGGGTTCGAGCGAGGGCCGGGAAGGCCGCGAGCACCCAGTCGAGCGTGTTCCCCGTCGCCGCCGCGACCCGACCGATCGCCGTGGGGTCCACCGGGGGCCAGCCGGCGAGCGACATGCCCGCGAGGAGCGTCCCGCCCACGAGCGCCCCGACCCAGCCGATCGCGGCGCCCAGCCCCACCGGGCCTTCGTCCTCGATCTCGTCACCTTCGCCGGCAAACCGGCTCGACAGGCGCATGAGGCGCCAGCGCGGATCGGTGTACAGCGGCTGGTCCTCCGGCCAGCCGCCGACGAAGGAATCGAGCAGCGGGCCGGCGGTGAAGCCGAGCGTCAGCGCCAGCGCGAGCGCGGAGCCGACGGCGGCGCCGATCGCCTGGGTGCCGCTCCCGCCGGCGAGGAACGCCACGAGTGCGAGGCTACCGGTGCCCTCGAGCAGCCACGCGCCCATGTAGCCGCCCGCGAACGGCCCGAGGATCGTGAAGACGAGGAACCCGACGACGGCGACGTCGAGTCGCATCGCCTAGCGACGGGCAGCCGGTTCCGCGGCGAGAATCGCGCCGAGCTGGCCGAGGATGCGCGCGGTCGCGCCCCAGACCGCGGGCCCCTCCGCGATCTCGGCCAGGGCGTAGGCCCCGTAGCGGATGCGCCACTCGCGGACGTCCCGCTCGATGGTCGTGATCGGGGCGTCGGGCAGGAACGACGCGAGTGGCGCCTCGATGATCCGCGCCACCTCGCGGGGGTCGGGTCGCCACGCCGGGAGGTGATCGGCGAACGCCACGATCGGGGTGACTCGGAAGTTGCTGACCGGGATCCAGAACGGCTCCAGCTCGCCGACGATGCGCAGGCCGACCGTCGGCGGATCGAGCCCGATCTCCTCGTTGGCCTCCCGTAGCGCCGTCGAGGCGAGGTCCGGATCGCCTGGCTCGGCGGCTCCGCCCGGGAACGCGATCTCCCCCGAATGGTGCCCGTCGTAGCTGGTCCGCTCGATGAGGACGACGCGCGCCTCACCGGTCGGGTCGGGCGCGATCAGGACGAGCACCGCGGCGGGCCTGGCGGTCGCCGCGCCCTCCGCCGGCAGCTTCCACGGCGCGCCATCAAGGCGGATCGGCACGAGCGCCTCCGGCGGCGCGGGCAGCGCGTCAGGCAGCGACTCGAGCCGCGCGACCGCCTCTGAGTACCGCACGGGCTGCAGGGCGCTCAGGCGGCCCGGATCAATTCGGCCGGCTCCCGCCGTCGCCTCGATCCGGCTCCGCGTCGGGCAGGTCGAGGACGGAGCGGCGGCGACTGCCGCCGGTCCCGGCGCCCACGGGCTCGGCACCCTCGTCGCGCCCTCGCGCATCGCGGCGGTTGGCGGCGTCGGCCACCACGGATTCGCCATCGGCCGAGAACACGAGCGTCGTCCCCAGCGGATCGGCGTCGGCGGCGACGGTCTGCCCCGGCTTGAAGCGGCCCTCGATGAGTGCCCGAGCGAGCGGGTTCTCGACGAGCCGCTGGATCGTCCGCTTGAGCGGCCGCGCCCCGTAGGTCGGGTCGGTGCCCTCGCGGGCGATGAGCGCGCGTGCCGCGGGCGTGAGCTCGAGCACGAGGTCCTGGCCGGCGAGCCGGCGCTGGAGGTCGGCGACCAGCAGCTCGACGATCGCCGCAAGGTCGGCCTCGGTCAGCGCGTGGAACACGATGACCTCGTCGACCCGATTCAGGAACTCGGGCCGGAACTGCAGTCGCAGGGCATCGGTGACCTGGCGCTTCATGGCCTCGTAGGCCTCGCTGTCGCCGGGCCGGACGCCGCTGGCCGCGATGACCTGCGAGCCGACGTTGCTGGTCATGATGATCAGCGTGTTCTTGAAGTCGACCGTCCGGCCCTGGCTGTCGGTCAGGCGGCCGTCGTCGAGGACCTGGAGGAGGACGTTGAACACGTCCGAGTGGGCCTTCTCGATCTCGTCGAGCAGGATCACCTGGTACGGGCGCCGCCGAACGGCCTCGGTCAGCTGGCCGCCCTCGTCATAGCCGACATAGCCTGGTGGCGCGCCGATCAGGCGGGACACGGCGAACTTCTCCATGTACTCGCTCATGTCGATCCGGGTCATGGCGTGCTCGTCATCGAACAGGAACGACGCGAGGGCGCGCGCCAGCTCCGTCTTGCCGACACCGGTCGGGCCGAGGAACAGGAACGAGCCGATCGGGCGACGCGGGTCCTTGAGCCCGGCCCGGGCTCGCCGGACCGCGTCGGACACGGCCTCGATGGCCTCGTCCTGGCCCACGACGCGCTGGTGCAGGCGCTCTTCCATGTGGACCAGCTTCGCCAGCTCGCCCTCCATGAGCCGCGACACCGGGATGCCGGTCCACTTGGCGACGATGTCCGCGATCTCGTCCGCGGTGACCTCTTCCTTGAGCAGCGAGTTGGGGCCCTGCAGGGCAGCGAGCGCCGCCTCCTGCTGGGCGAGGCGCTCGGTCAGCTCACGGAGCGTCCCGTACTTGAGCTTGGCCGCGCGCTCGTAGTTCGCCTCCCGTTCGGCCTGCTCGATCTGGACCTGCAGGCTCTCCAGCTCCGACTTCGTCGAGCGGATGGCCTGGATCGCGCCCTTCTCGGCCTCCCAGCGCTGCTTCATCGCACCGCCTTCCTCGGCGATCTCGGCCAGCTCCTTCTCGAGCGCCTTCAGGCGCGCCTTCGAGGCGTCGTCCTTCTCCTTCTTGAGCGCCTCGCGCTCGATCTCGAGCTGGATGCGGCGCCGTTCGAGCTCGTCGAGCTCCACGGGCATGGAGTCGATCTCCATGCGGAGGCGTGACGCCGCCTCGTCCATGAGGTCGATCGCCTTGTCGGGCAGGAAGCGCTCGGTGATGTAGCGGTCCGAGAGCGTCGCTGCGGCCACGAGCGCGGAATCGGTGATTCGCACGCCGTGATGGACCTCATAGCGCTCGCGCAGGCCGCGCAGGATCGAGATCGTCTCCTCGACCGATGGCTCGTCGACGAAGACCTGCTGGAAGCGCCGCTCGAGCGCGGCGTCCTTCTCGATGTGCTTGCGGTACTCGTCGAGGGTCGTCGCACCGATCGTGTGCAGCTCGCCCCGGGCGAGCATCGGCTTGAGCAGGTTCGAGGCGTCCATCGCGCCCTCGGCCGCGCCGGCGCCGACGACCGTGTGCAGCTCGTCGATGAACAGGATGATCCCGCCGTCGGAGTCCTTGATCTCCTTCAGGACGGCCTTCAGGCGCTCCTCGAACTCGCCCCGGAACTTCGCACCGGCGATGAGCGCGCCGAGGTCGAGCGCGACGACGCGCTTGTCCTTGAGGGTCTCGGGCACGTCGCCGCGGACGATGCGCTGGGCGAGCCCCTCGACGATGGCGGTCTTGCCGACTCCGGGCTCGCCGATCAGGACCGGGTTGTTCTTGGTCCGTCGCGAGAGGACCTGCATCACCCGGCGGACCTCGTCGTCGCGGCCGATGACCGGGTCGAGCCTGCCGGCGCGCGCCTCGGCGGTGAGGTCGCGGCCGTACTTCTCGAGCGCCTGGTAGGTGCCCTCGGGATTGGGCGAGGTCACGCGCTGCCCACCACGGACCGATTGCAGGGCGCCGAGGATGGCCTCCCTGGCCGCGCCGTTCCGCTCCAGCAGCTTCTGGCCCTCACCACCGACCTCGGCGGTGCCGAGCAGCAGGTGCTCGGTGGACGTGTACTCGTCGCCGAGGCGCCGGGCCTCCTCCTGGGCGCGCTCGATCAATCGCTTGGCGCGCGGGTCCAGCGCCAGCGAGCCGCCCTCGATGCGAGCACGCCTGGCCAGGATCGCGGCGAGCTCGCCGCGGAACGCCGGCAGGTCGACGCCGAGCCGGCGGAGCGTCTCGGCGGGCACCCCGTCGTCGGGTTCGACGAGCGCCGACAGGATGTGCTCGGCGTCGAAGACGGGGCTCTGCAGTCGCTCGGCGAGCTGCTGGCCGGCGACGATGGCCTCCTGCGCCTTCTCGGTGAAACGGTCGAGTTGCATGAGCGTCTCGGTTACGGCGGGCTCACGTCCGCGGATCGGGTTGGTCGACGAGCTCGAGGAAGGTCTCCGCGGCGGCCTTCGCCTCCGGCGAGAGGTCGGCCGGGAGCACGACCCGGACACGCACGTACAGGTCGCCGGTGCCGTCGCCCTTGAACCGGGGCATGCCCTGGCCCTTGAGGCGGAAGGTCCGCCCGTTCTGGGTGCCGGGCGGGACCTTGAGGAGAACGCGGCCCTTCAGCGTTCCGACGGGAATCTCGCTCCCGAGCAGCGCTTCCTTCAGGGTGATCGCCACGTCTCGCTCGAGGTCGTCGCCCTTGCGCGGGAACGCGCGGTGCGGCTTGAGCCGTGTGATCACGATGAGGTCCGCGCCGCCCGGACCCTTGCCGGTCAGGCGGATGCGGCTGCCGCTGTTCACGCCGCGGGGGATCGTGACCTCGAGGCGTCGCCCGTCGATGTCGACGATCCGGCTGGTGCCATGGAAGGCCTCCTCGAGCGTGACCTCGGCGGTGACCTCGATGGGTGCGAGGCGGCCCTGCGCGGCTGGACGGCCCGGCCCGGTCGCCCCGCTCCGCGTCGAGCGCGCGCCGCCGCGGCCGGTCCCGGCCATGCCCAGTCGAGACAGCAGGTCGTCGATCGACTCACCCCCGCCGGTCGAAAACACCTCGGGCTCACCGGCCGCCGCCGACTCGTCGCCGAACATCATGTGGAAGAAGTCCGAGAACGAGCCCGCGTCGCCGGTCGTGCGGAACTCGTAGCGGACGCCCCCCGCCCCCGTCCCGCTCGCGTTGCGGAAGGCGAAGCCCGCAAACGGTCCGCCGGGCCCGAACGGGTCTCGCCCGCCGGAGGCCCCGCTCGCCGCCGCGCCGGCGCGAGCGTAGGCTTCCCAGTCGCGCCCGAACTGGTCGTACTTGGCGCGCTTGCCCGGGTCCGACAGGACCGCGTTCGCCTCGTTGATCTCCTTGAACCGCTGCTCGGCACCCTTGTCGCCGGCGTGCTTGTCCGGATGGCTCTCGCGGGCAAGCTTGCGAAAGGCCTTCTTGATCTCGGCCTGGGTCGCGGTCCTCGGCACGCCGAGGGTCCGGTAGTAGTCCTGGAACTCCGGCTGGTTCGCCACTGGCACCCTCGGCCTCGGCTAGACCACCACGGTGGGCTGATCCGGCGGGAATGTCGGGCGTCTGACCGGCGCCTCGGTCGCGGGCTCGCCGTCGCGGCCGGCGTCCCTGGCCGGCGCCTTGGGCGCCGCCGGCAGCGGCTTGGGCCGCCGCCGGAGGGCTGTCTCGAGGACCTGGTCCATGGACTCGGCCGTGACGATCTTGATCCCCTTGCGAATCTCGTCGGGGATGTCCCGGAGGTCCTTCTCGTTCTTCTTCGGGATGACCACCATCCGCGCGCCCGCGAGGTGCGCGGCGAGGATCTTCGACTTGAGCCCGCCGATCGGCAGGACCCGGCCGCGAAGCGTGATCTCGCCGGTCATCGCCAGGTCCTTGCGGACCGGGATCCCGGTGAACGCCGAGACCATCGCGGTGGCCATCGTGATCCCCGCCGACGGGCCGTCCTTGGGGATGGCGCCGGCCGGGACGTGGATGTGCAGGGTCTGCTTCTCGAACGTCTCGCGGTTGATGCCCAGCTCCGGGGCGTGCGTCCTGATCCAGGACAGCCCGGCGCGCGCCGACTCCCGCATCACCTCGCCCAGCTGGCCGGTGAGGATGAAGTCCTCCTTGCCGTCCATTCGGGTGACCTCGATGGCGACGACGTCGCCACCGACCTCGGTGACTACGAGGCCCGTCGCCGAGCCCACCTGGTCCTCCGGCTCCAGCTCGCCGTACTCGAACCGTGGCGGCCCGAGGATCTCGAGCAGCTTCTTCGGATCGACGACGGTCTTGCGCTTGCGCCCCTCCGCCACGGTGCGTGCGGTCTTGCGCATGATGTTGGCGAGCTCGCGCTCGAGGTTCCGGACGCCGGCCTCCTTGGTGTAGGCCTGCACGAGCTCGGTCATCGCCTCGTCGGTGATCTCGATGTTGGCGGCCTTGAGGCCGTGGTTCTCCATCTGCTTGGGGAGGAGGAACCGCTTGCCGATCTCGATCTTCTCCTGTTGGGTGTAGCCCGGGACCTGGATGATCTCCATCCGGTCGCGGAGGGCCATCGGGATCGGGTCGACGAGGTTGCCGGTCGCGATGAACAGCACCTTGCTGAGGTCGAACGGCACCTCGAGGTAGTTGTCCTGGAACGTGTTGTTCTGCTCCGGGTCGAGGACCTCCAGCAGGGCTGACGACGGATCGCCCCGGAAGTCCATGCCGACCTTGTCGATCTCGTCGAGCATGAACACGGGGTTGTTGGTCCCGGCAGTCTTGACGTTCTGGATGATCCGGCCGGGCAGGGCGCCGATGTACGTGCGCCGGTGTCCGCGGATCTCGGCCTCGTCGTGGATGCCGCCGAGGCTCATGCGCACGAACTTGCGGCCCATCGCCCGGGCGATGCTCTTGCCGAGCGACGTCTTGCCGACGCCGGGCGGGCCGACGAGAGCCAGGATCGGGCTGCGGATCTTGTCGGCGAGGACCCGGACCGCGAGGTACTCGAGGATCCGCTCCTTGACCTTCTCGAGGCCGTAGTGGTCCTCGTCGAGGATCTTGGCCGCCTCCTTGATGTCGTGCAGGTCGTCGGTCGTGACGTTCCAGGGCAGGCTGACCAGCCAGTCGACGTAGGTCCGGATGACGCCGACCTCGGGCGAGGCGGACGGGATCCGACTCATCCGGTCGACTTCCTTGAGGGCGCGGGCCTTGACCTCTTCGGGCATGCCCGCGGCCTCGATCTTCTCGCGCAGCTCGTTGATGTCGGCCTGCTGCGGGTCCTCCTCACCCAGCTCGCGCTGGATGGCCTTCATCTGCTCGCGGAGGATGTACTCCCGCTGGGTCTTGTCCATCTCGGACTTGACCTCGGACTGGATCCGGCCCTTGAGCTCGTGGACCTCGATCTGGTGGGCGAGGAAGGCCGACGCGATCTTCAGACGCTCGGCGACGTCGATCGTCTCGAGCAGCTCCTGGCGCTGCTCGGTGGTCATGTCGGGCGAGTACGCGGTCATGTCCGCGAGGAGGCCCGGCTCGGTGATGTTGCGGGCGGCGACCGCGGCCTCGGGCGGCACCGGCGCCCCGGCCTGGACGTACTGCTCGACCTGGGCCTGGACCGAGCGCATCAGCGCCTGGACTTCGACGTCGGTCGAGGGCCTGTCGGTCAGCTCCTCGATGCGCGCGCGAATGTGCGGATCGGTCTGGGCAAAGCCGTGCAGGCGCATCCGCGCCTGGCCCTGGATGATGGCGCGAACCGTGCCGTCCTGGAGCTGGACGACCTGGGCGATCTTGGCGACCGTGCCCACGCCGTACAGCTGCGCCGGCTCGGTGATGTCCTCCTGGTCCGCCTGGCGCTGGGTAACGAGCGCGATGCGGCCGCCCTCGGCGACCGCGGCGTTGAGGGCGGCCACGCTCTTGTCACGTCCCACCTGCAGCGGGACGATCATCTCGGGGAAGATCACCGTCTCCCGAAGCGCGACGAGCGGCAGCTCGGTGATGGTGATGGTGCGCTCGTCGTCCGGATTGGATGCTCGCTTCGGCATCGGTTCTCCTATGCGCTCAGGTTCGCGGGGTTTCGCTGGAAATTCAGGCCTCGACGGCCGAGGGGGCCGCCGAGGCGGTGGCGGGAGCGCTCTCGGGCCGCTCCCCTGAGGTTGCTTCGCTGTAGAGCCGCTCGAGGATCCTCGTGCCGAGCCGCTCCTCGAGCTCGAAGAGGATTCGCACACCCGCAAGGTTGACGCCCAGGTTCTGGGTCAGGTGGCGGATCCACAGGACTCGCCGGACGTCATTCTCTGAGTACAGCCGGATGTTGGTCGGCGTCCGCGCCGGGCAGATGAAACCCTCCTCCTCGTAGATCCGCAGCGTGCGCGGATGCACGCTCACGATGCTCGCCGCCACGCTGATCACGTAGACGGGACGGGTGGGGTCTCGATCTGGCCGGCGGAACGTCACCTTGCTGCGCTCGGGCTCAGCCTTTGAGCTCGGCTGGCTTGTTGCTGGTTCGCTGGCCATTGCCGTCGGTCATGGGCGAGATCTTGATCCGGCGCGGCTTGAGCTGCTCTGCCTTGGGGATCTCGAGACGGAGGATGCCGTTCTCGAAGGTCGCCTTTGCCTTGTCCGGCTCGAGGCCGCTCGGCAGGGTCACGGTCCGGCTGAAGTTGCCCCGGCGGATCTCCTGAAGGACGTAGCTGCCCTCCTCGGCGGTTCGCTCATCGGCGGTCTTGCCGGAGTTGGTGACCGTCCCGTTCTCGACCGTGATGTCGACGTCATCCGGCTCGATCCCCGGCAGGGCCGCCTCGATGGTCACCGAATCCGCATCGGTCGTGACGTCGAGGGGCAGGGCCGGACCGTCGAACCCACCGGCGAGCCAGCGGAACGGCCGGAAGTCGTCATCGAAAAATCGGTCCATCGCGTGGCGCATCGTCAGCATGTCACGCATCGGCGATGGACGGCGCACGATCGTCATGGTTCGTACACCTCCTGTGATCGTCTACGTCCGGCACCACGCCGGACATGCCTGAATCCTAGAAACCTATCAATGATGTTGTCAAGAGATTAGACGATTTCGATTTCTGAATTCTTGGAGGCAGGCGCGTTGCGCTGAACGTGGGCAGCTCGTCCGCGGTGAACCCGGCAGGCGACTGTGACGCGGGACCCGCCTACGTGCTGCCCGTCGTTCACCCGCGATCCGCGACCATCCCGCCGCCCACACCCCGCAGCTTGAGGTGGTCGCGTGAGCGGACCAGTCGTCATCAACCAGCCGGAAGACAAGACCGGACAACACCAACACGTCGCTCATCATCGGGATCATCGTCATCGTCGTCGTCCTGATCGTCCTGTGGCTCCTCTTCTTCTCGGGCGGCGGCACGCCGGCGCCAGGCCCCGGCGCGAGCTGATCCCGTCCTGAGGAGCCGGGCGCCTTGACCCTGCGCTGACCCGGCCCGCATCAAAGCCAACGAGCAGCCGATTGGCACCCCGCCGGCCGGCCGTTTCGGCGTCTCTGGTGAGCGGCCCTGCGAGAGCGCGCCTACGGTCGCGAAATCCTCAGATCGTCACCCGAGGAGAGCTATCCAGCCTGCGAGCTTGATGGACCCCCCACCACGGCACGTTCCCTGCGGAGTCGACGCCGGGTGACGGCTAGGGCGCGGATCGGCGGTTTCACGCCCTCTTGGGGCTGCAGGATCGCGCCAACCGTTCGATAGCTTGCCCGGGGGTGTCGATAAGGCAAGAAGGGTGGCCGCGGGCAGGGTTGCGCGCAGGCCGACAAGCTCCGACCGGCCTCTCACCGGCGTTTCCACGTCTGACTCGGCTCAGGCGGGCTCGGCCTCTGCCGTGGCGCCGATCAGCTGCTCGTGGAGCATCCGCTCGCAGTCGGCGCGGCCGATGGCGATGACCTTGTCGCCCTCCTGGAGCACCGTGTCCGAGCGGAGCGCGGTAGCGATGCCGTTGTGCACGACGGCGAACAGCGAGCACGCCTCGGGGATCACGAGGTCAGCCGGGG
>VBGT01000035.1:15813-28455 GCA_005889475.1 Chloroflexota bacterium
GCGAGGTGCAGCAGCTCGTGGACCGGGATGTCCTGCTCGATCGAGCCGAGCGCCATCCGGGTCGGGCTGATGATCTCGTCGACGCCGAGGTGCCGGAACAGGTCCTCGTTCTTCGGGTTGTTCACCCGGGCGATGGTCCGCGGTACGTCGAAGTGGTGCTTCGCCATCTGGCAGATGACCAGGTTGTCCTCGTCGTCGCCGGTGACCGCGGCGACGATGTCGGCGCGGTTCGAGCCGGCCGCGCCGAGGTACTTGCCCTCGCATCCGTCGTGGGCCACGACGATCGAACCGAGCTCGTCGACGATCTGCGCGGCGCGCGCCCGGTCCTTCTCCATGAGCACGACCTCGTGCCCACTCTCGATGAGCTCCTTGGTGAGGTAGTAGCCGACCTTCCCGCCGCCGACGACCAGGACGAACATGGTTCAGGCCCTCCGCGTCTCGGCGTGAACATGCGCGGTACCGCTCGCAGCCGCCGCCCCGGCGGGGACGGCGCTTCGCGTCTCGCCCTCGTGGACGTGGGGCACCGGTGCGATCACCGAGGGCATGCCCGTCTCGCCGAGGTCGAGGAAGGCGAGCACCGCGTCGGTCAGCATCGTGGTCCGGCAGACCGTGGCGATGCCGAGCTCGGCGTAGGCCGCCGCGCGGACCGGGTCGTTGATCTTGGCCACGGTCTTGCCGACCGAGAGCTTCTCCATCGCGACCTGGGCCGCCATGACGTTCCGGTTGTCGCCCTCGGTGAGCGCGAGCAGGACGTCAGCGCCCTCGGCGCCGGCCTTGCGCAGGACGTCCTCGTCGGTCCCGTCGCCCCTGATCGCCTGGCCGCTGAACTCGGCCGACAGGCGGTCGAACGCGCGCGTCGACGTGTCGAGGATGACGACCTGGTGGCCGCCGTTGTCGAATGCCTCGGCGAGGGCGGCTCCGACTCGCCCACAACCGACGATCACGAACTTCACCGTTGCTCCTTCCCGACCCCGGCGGTCGCGACCATCGGTACCGGCTCAGCTGGGATGGGCTCGCGAACGACCCAGACCTCGCAGGGGGCGTGCTTCAGGACGTAGGGAATGGTGTGCCCGATGGCGAAGTCGCCGCCGTAGCGCGTGCGATAGGGCAGGCCGACGACGAGCAGATCGGCGCCGCGCTCGGTCGCCTCATCGACCAGCGCCGCACCGACCTCGCGGGCCTGTAGCAGCACCGGCTCGAGGCGGGCCTTGAGCGTCTCGGCGGCGAGCTCGGCGTGATCCAGGATCTGCTGGGCCTCCTCGGAGCGAGCGGCGACATCCGCGTCCAGCGGCATCGACCAGCCGACCTCGACGACGTGGACGCCGACCAGCTCGCCGTGGGTGGGTCGGGCGAGGTCTGCGGCGAGGCGCACGATCCGATCGTCGCACGAGCCCCCGGCGAGCGCGAGGATGGCGCGCCGGAAGGCGGAAGCGTTGGGTTCGGACACCTCGGTTGGGCTGCCTCGTGGTCCTGGGCGATCGATTCGTGGCTGGCGCTGCCGGACGCGGCGGCCACGATACCACCGGGTCTGGCTACAGGCCGATCGAGAGCCTCGAGATCAGGAAGCCCGGCAGGCCGGCGTCCCGCATCGCCGCCTGGACGGCCCCGATGTCGTACTCGACCCGGTGCCAGGTCATCGATCCGGCAGCCGGGTCGAGGATCAGGTACGAGGCGCTCGTGTCGCCATCCCGGGGCTGGCCGACGCTGCCCGGGTTCACGAGGGCACGGTGTCCTTCGAGGCCGAGCTCCGTGCCACGGCGTGGTGCGACGCGGTCGACGCGGCCATCGTCCTCGACGTACGCGACCGGGATGTGCGTATGGCCGTGGAGCCCGATCGGCTGGCCGAGGACCGCGAGGTTGTCGCGGGCAATGGAGGGCGAGAGGATGTACTCCCAGAGCGGATCCCTGGGGCTGCCGTGGACCAGCTCGCAGCCGTCGATGGTCCGGCGCTCCGGGAGCGCGGAGAGCCACTCGATGGATCGCCCGCCGATCGCCGTCCGGGTCCACTCCATGGCCCGTCGAGCGTCAGCGTTGAACCAGTCGATCTCTGTGCCGCCGCAGGCCGCCGCGTCGTGGTTGCCGCGTACGCCGATCGCCCCGACGTCACGCAGCCGGGCGACGACGCCGTCCGGGTCGGGGCCGTAGCCGACGACGTCGCCGAGGTGCCAGATCGCGTCCACCTGTCCGGCGTCGGCGAGCACCGCATCGAGGGCCGGGAGGTTGGCGTGGATGTCCGACAGGACGGCAATCCGCATGCCGGGCGAGGTTAGCAAGGGGTTCCGACGCGCGTCGGAGGCGGTGCTCGGGAGTGCCCCGCGTCCCCCTCCTACGAGATCTGCGGGCCCGGAGCGCCACCTCCGGCGTGGTCGTTCATCGCTACCTGGGCGTCGGTCTGGCGCGTTTCGTTCGGTTCGCGGCCCGGTTTCCCGGCACCCCTCCCGAATCGCGCTCCCCGGAGAATCCCCGGCGCGGATGCCGGATGTTGCCCCCGCCCGCGGGACGCGTCAACCGGGTTATCCACCGAAGTGGGCGGCGCCTCGCCGATCGTGGATAAATCCGCCGCTCGCGCACATCAGCCCGGGCGCCAGGCGGGGTGGGCGACCTGGTACAGGTCGAACGACATGTTCCTCAAGTGCGTTCCGTCCGCGTCGATGAACCACAGCGACCGACGCTGCGGGCCCTCGTTCATGCTGCCCGTGCCCGAGATGACGAAGGCGAGGTGCTTCCCGTCGGGCGACCACGTCGGTGAGTCGACCGTCAGGCCGGACGTGAGCCGGGCGGCACCGCTGCCGTCGGCGCGCATCAGCCACAGGTCGCCGCCGCGGACGAAGGCGATGGTCCGGCCATCCGGTGACCAGCGCGGCTGGTACTCATAGGCCGGGTCCGTCGTCAGCCGCCGGATGTTCCCGCCGTCCGCGTCGGCGAGGTAGATGTCCTCGTCGTTGCCACCCGTCGGCAGGAGCGAGAACGCGATGGTCCGGCCGTCGGGCGAGAACGCGGGCGTGTCCTCGACGCCGGCTGCCTGCACGACGTTGGTGCTCGTGCCCGCCGCCACGTCAATCCGGAAGATGCCCGTGTTGATGTCCTCACCCGGGATCGCGAGGACGGACCGTCCGTCCGGCGACCAGGCCGGCGTGCGCAGACTGCCGCTGACGAGCTGTTCGGGATTCGAGCCGTCGGCGCCGGCCACGAACAGCCTCGGCGGTTGCTCGTTCGGGTAGCCCGTGAAGGCGAGCCGGCGCCCGTCGAACGACCACGCCGGCTCGTCCTCGAGCAGAGCGGTCTCGGTGATCTGCCGTGGCGCCGCGTCGCCGGCACGCAGCAGGAACAGTTCGGCGGGCAGCGGTCCCGGTCCGGGCTCGCCGACGAGGCCCATGAACGCGAGCTCGCCCCACCCGGCGGGCAATCGATCGAGCGTCACCGCGGGCGGGATCCCGATCGACGGGCTCGGCGCAGGCGAACCGCCCGGCCCCGGTGGGGCGCTTGCCGCGGGTGCTGCGCAGCCGGGCTGGCCGGGGCGCACGAACAGGAGGGACAGCTCGAGGGTGATCTCCTCGGCCACCCTGAAGCCCAGGAGCTGTGGGATGTCCATCCCGAAGTCGCTGCGCTTCACCGGCAGGGCTCCCGCGACCTCGATCGAGTCGCCATTCCAGCGCGCCTGGAGGGGGAAGGTGACGTCGTGGGTCGTCCCGATCATCGACAGCTGACCCGTCCCGGTGACGTCGACGACGACGCCCTTCGCCGGCGTGCCCAGCTCGATCGGCGAGCCGAGCGTGAATGTCGCCGTGGGGTGACTGCGCAGCCCGAGGAACTCGCTGATGTGACTGTCCCGGATGTCGACGTCGCTCTGCAGGGCGTCGATCTGGGCACTCACCTCTGCATGGGTGAGCCGGCTGCCCTCGATGGTCAGTTGGCCCGACACGACGGTGGTGCGGCCGACGGCGTCGTTCGGGGCACGGACGAACTCGAACGCGAGAATCTCCGCGGCCCGGTAGCCCACGAAGCCGCCCGTGCCGTTGCCCGCGACGACCCACTGGCCCTCTGGTCCCGGCCCGAACGTCGCGCTCGGGGCGAACGATCCGGCGCAGGCGACCTGGTTCGACGGGGCCGCCGTGCGCCGCGCGCTCGGCAGCCCGGCGCCGCCCGAGCCGGACAGCCCGGCCGGCGGCGGGGCATTGATCGTCGACAGGACGAGCACGGCGTAGGCCGCGACGATCCCGGCCCCGCCGAGCGCGGCACCGGCAGCGACCAGACGCCGCGCCCGGGTGCGGGTCACGCCCCTGAGCAGCATGGCTCACGTACGCGCCACGCGCTCGCGTCGTTGCGGGAGCGGTCGTTGCCGAGGGGTCGGCGCACCTGCGGACGTCGCCCGCGGGTGACCGACCGATCAGGGTCGGGTCGTGCTCTCCGTGCGCGAGCCGCCGCGCACCGGCCTGCCAAGGGTTCGGCGAACCACGTCCACCACCTCGTCGACGTAGCGATCGGCATCGCCATGTTGTGCGGCCGTCCGCACGCAGCCCTGGACGTGATCCTCGAGGACGAGGACCGCGAGCGAGTCGACGGCGGCCCGGAGCGCGCTGGTCTGCTGGAGGATGTCGACGCAGTACTCCTCGCGCTCGATCATCCGGCTGATGCCGCGGACCTGGCCCTCGATGCGGGCGAGGCGGCGCACGAGCTGTGCCTTGTCCCGGGTATAGCTGTGCCGGAAATGGTCGCCGGCATCGTGGATTGCGGCCTCGGTCGTCATGGCCGGCCATGATACCCCCGGGGGGTATCGCCGACAAGGCGACCTCGCGAGGGTGGGTTCGCCACCAAACCGGGTACACTCACGCCGGATGGATCCGCTGGACCACCTCCTCGCGCTCCCGGACGGGCTCCGCTGCACCGTCTGCGACGAGCGCGTTCCCGCGACGCGGATCCGCCTCCTCGCCCTGCGCGACGACCTCGCCTTCCTCCAGCTCGACTGCGGCGCGTGTGCCAGCAGCACCCTCGGCTTCGTGCTCGGTGGCCGGACCGATGCGCCGGCGCCGGTCCGCGACGGGCCGCCGATCAGCACCGACGACGTCCTCGACATGCACCAGCTCCTGGCGACCTGGCGCGGCGACCTGGCCGATCTCGTCGGAACGGATGACCGCGGCCGCGCCGAATCGAGCCGGTGACCGGGGCAGCCGAGGAGGCGACAGGAACGCCTCAACCGATCGGCGAGGAGGTCGCCGGCGTCGCCGCCGAGCCCGAGACCGCCCGGTCCAGGGCCGTCCATGCGGCGCGATTCGCGCATGCCAGCGAGGCGGAGATGGCCCGCATCCTCGACTTCTACGACGTCCGCTGGGAGTACGAGCCGACGACCTTCCCGATCCTGTGGAACCTCGAGGGTGACGTCGCCGAGAGCTTCGCGCCCGACTTCTACCTGCCCGAGCTCGGCGTCTTCCTCGAGATGACGACGCTCAAGCAGCGGCTCGTGCGCAAGAAGAATCGCAAGCTGCGGCGCCTGCGTGAGCTGTATCCGGACGTCCGGATCAAGCTGTTCTACGCCCGCGACTTCCGGGCGATGATGCTCAAGTACGGCCGCCTTGGCCTTGCGGCGTCCCTGTCCGGGACGCTCGGCCAGGTCGTGCCGGTTCGAGCCGCCGCCGACGCGGAGGTCGCCCCGCCCCTGCTCGCGACGGCGCTCGCTGCCGGCGAGCCGACCTCCGACGCCGAGCCGGTCCAGATCCCGCCGGCAGAGCGGAGCGTGGACCAGAAGCCGCCGCGCACGATGCCGCGCCCGCGCTCGGACCGTCGACGGCGACGGGCCGAGGTCGCGACCGAGGCCGGGGCTGAGCGGGAGGCCGAGGCATGAGGACGATGGTGGATCAGACCGCGGACATCGGCGAGATCCTGCTCACGGAAGACCAGATCCAGACGCGCGTGGCGGAGCTCGGTGCCCAGATCAGCAACGACATGGCCGGCCGGCAGCTGACGCTCGTCAGCGTGCTGAAGGGCTCGCTCCCGTTCATGGCCGATCTCATGCGCGCGATCTCGCTGCCCCTCCGGATCGACCTGATGGAGGTGTCCTCGTATGGCGGTGCGACGACCGAGTCGTCCGGCCTCGTCCGGATCCTGAAGGACCTTTCGTCGAGCATCGAGGGCGAGGACATCCTGATCGTCGAGGACATCATCGACACCGGCCTGACCCTCAACTACCTGGTCCGCTACCTGCGCGGCAAGAAACCCGCGTCCCTGCGCATCTGCACCCTGCTCGACAAGCCGGCCCGCCGCCTCGTCGAGATCGACGTCGACTACACCGGCTTCACCATTCCCGACCAGTTCGTCGTGGGCTACGGCCTTGACTACGGCGAGCTGTACCGCAACCTCCGGTTCGTGGGTGTGCTCCGGCCGGAGGTCTACACCCAGGAGTGATCCGGCGGTCTCGGGCATGACCATGCACCGCCGCCCGGTCGGGCGGTCCCGGTTCCTTGCGGCGATCGGCGCGCTGCTCGCGCTCGCGGGCTGCTTCCTGCCGTGGTGGTCCGTCGGCGGCGACAACGGCCTGCCCGTCCTCAGCGGCACTGGCTTCGAGGGCCTCGGCATCCTCGTCTTCGGCGCGGCCATCGCCACGCTTGCGCTGGTGACGCTGCCGTATGCCTCCGAGCGGCCCGTTCCCGCCGATCGCTGGTCGAGCTACGCGATCATCGCCGGCGTCGCCTGGCTCGGCTTCGCCTACCGGATCGTCGAGCTGTACACGATGCGGGCCTTCGCGTTCCCCGAGCCGGCGGACGTGATCACCCGCATCCCGGGGCTGTGGCTCGCCGGGATCGGGCTCGTGATCCTCGCCCGGGCGACGTACGAGATGCTCCACGAGCCGCGCCTGCGCTGACCGGTCAGGCTCCCGAGGTTGCCCCGCCGGCGCCCGTGAAGCGGGCGAGGAACCGCCTGGTCCGCTCGTCCCGCGGTGCGTCGAGGACCTGCTGCGGCGGCCCGGCCTCGGCGAAGCGCCCTTCCTCGATGAAGTAGACGCGGTCCGCGGCCTCGCGGGCGAACGCCATCTCGTGGGTCACGACGAGCATCGTCGCGCCCTCGTGGGCGAGCTCCTCCATGACCGCGAGCACCTCGCCGACGAGCGTCGGGTCGAGGGCCGAGGTCGGTTCGTCGAAGAGAAGGACCTTCGGCTCCATCGTCAGGGCACGGGCGATCGCGACACGCTGTTTCTGGCCCCCGGACAGGCTGCCCGGGAACGCGTCCCGCTTCTCGCGCAGCCCGACCTTGTCGAGGTAGCGCTCGGCGGTGGCGATGGCCTTGTCCCGCGATACGCCCTTGACCCGGACGGGGGCCTCGATCAGGTTGTCGATCACCCGCAGGTGCGGGAATAGGTTGAACTCCTGGAACACCATCTGGGCGCGCATCCGCAGCTGCCGGATCTGCTCCCGGTGCTGGCGGCTCCGGGCGTGCAACGGGTCGGCCCTGACGCTGATGTTGTCGATCTCGACGACCCCGGCGGTCGGCTCCTCGAGGAAGTTCGCACAGCGGAGCAGCGTGCTCTTGCCCGATCCGGAGCGACCGATGATGCAGATCGTCTCGGACGGATAGACCTCCAGCGTGCAGCCCTGCAGGACGTGGTGACTGCCGAAGTACTTCTCGATGTCCAGCAGGCGCACGATCGGCGGGGCGCCGGTCGGGGTCAGCGCCCCGGGGGCTGCGAACGGATCGGTGGTTCCGTGGGTGGTCGTCACGGCCGACGATCGCTCTGCGCCATGCGCTTCTCCAGGCGCTCCTGGAAGAGCGAGAAGAAGATGGTCAGGACCCAGTACACGATCGCCGCGAAGAGCAGCGTCTCGAAGCTCGCGAAGTTGGCCGCGCCGACGGTGCGGGTCCGCCAGAACAGCTCCTGGAGCGCAACGAACGACACGAGCGCGCTGTCCTTGATCATCGCGATGAACTCGTTGCCGATGGCCGGGATCACGATGCGGACCGCCTGCGGCAGGACGATCCGGCGCATCGTGTGGCGCTCGGTCATGCCCAGGGCCGACGCCGCCTCGAGCTGGCCGCGCGGAACGGCCTGGATGCCGGCCCGGAAAATCTCGGTCATGTACGCGCCGTAGTTGAAGCTCAGGGCGAACACGCCGGCGACGATCGCGGGCAGGACGATGCCGAACTGGGGAAGCGCGCTGTAGATGAAGAAGATCTGGACGACGAGCGGCGTGCCGCGCACGAGCGATACGTACAGGCTCGCGATCCCGTAGATCACCGGGTTGCGCGAGATCCGGCCCAGCGCGCCGATCAGCGCGAAGCCGGTGGCGAAGATGATCGACGCGACCGAGACGAAGATCGTGAGCGGGATGCCGCCGAGGAAGAACGGCAGGTGCTCGGCGATGAAGTCCGGGTGGACCCGGCCGGTCGAGGCAATCGCGAGGGCCATCCCGCCCACGAGGACGATCCAGGTGAGCGCGAAGGCGAGCGCGAAGCGCACGCCGGCTCGACGTCGAGCCTGCCGGATGTCCTCCACGATGGCGCCCGGTGGCGGCATCGCCAGCGGGTCCAGGCCCGGTTGCTGGGCCGCGAAGTCCGTCATGGTTGCCCTCGGGCGGATGACCGAGGCCGACCGTTCGGCCGGCCTCGGTCTACATGGTCCGGTTGGCGAGAGCTACTGGGTCGATGTCGTGAAGTCGGTCTTGAACCACTTCTGGGACATCGCCTTCAACGTCCCGTCGGCGTGCATGGCTTCGATCGTCGGCTTGAGCCAGGCGATGAAGTCGGCATCGTTGGGGCCGCTCTTGTCGACGGCGATGGCAAGGGGCTCGAGATAGACGGGGGTACCGACCTTGACGAGCGGGAGCCCATCCGTGATCGCACCCTCGACCGTCGTGATCGAGGTCAGCCAGCCATCGAAGTCGAACCGGCCCGACTGCCACTGGACCGCGCAGTCCCGATCGCTCGGCAGCGTCACCGCCGTGATCCCGGCCGGCGGCGGCGCCGGTTTGCCACCGGGCCCGAAATCGAGTGTGCCGGTCAGCCACTGGTAGTACGTCGTCCCCTCACCAGCGCACACGGTCTTGCCGGCAAGACCCTCCAGGGTCGTGATGCCGGAATGCGTGCTCGCAGCCATCTGGGCCGGCGTGTAGTAGTACGGCGGGCTGAAATCGAGCACCTTTGCCCGGTCAGGCGTGATCGTCATCGAGCCGACGCTCATGTCCCAGCGTCCGCCCCAGCCCCCGGCGGTGATGGCGGCCCAGTCGGGCGTCTGCCACTCGACGGTGAGGCCGAGCCGCTTGGCGACCTCGGTGGCGACGTCGATGTCGAAGCCCTGGTACACGCCGTCGACCAGCGCCGACTGGGGCGGGTAAGCGGGGTCGGTCGAGACCACGATCTTGCCGGCCTTCAGGACCTTGTCGAGCAGGCCGCCGGCCACCGCGGTCGGCTGGGTTGGCGCGACGCTTCCGCCGGCGGTCGTTGGCGCGGTGCTCGAGCCCGGGGCGGCACACCCGAACAGGATTGTCGCCGCGGCGGTCAACGCCACGGCCAACGGCAACTGCCGTTTCATCAGCTCTCCTCCTAGACCTGAGTCCACGCGCAGGTGGATGGCGCAGTCTCGCATGAAATGCGCCGGTTGGCGCAACCGAATCGGCTGGGCACAGTCCCCGACACCGGCGCGCACCTTGCCTCAGCGTGGCTCGCCCGCGCCCGGGACCACGTCGAAGCCGAGCCACCGGACGACTGTTGGGTCATCCCAGGCGAACGCGAAGGCGATCGCGTAGGCGCCCTTCGACCATGGCCTGAGGGTTGGCAGCTCCGCCCCGATCCCTCCGGTGCCGCGGGCGCCTGGCGATGGCGGCGCCGCACCCGCCGTCGGGTCTGGCAAAACCACCAGCTCCTGCGGCGACCCGTAGAGCACGGCCGCGTCCGGGCCGCCGAGCTCGAGGGTGATCTGCCGGGGGCGGCCAAGGTCCTTCGCCGGCTCTCCAGGCGTCGTGGCGGCGAGCAGCACATCGATGATCCGGCCGGCGACCGGCACGCCCGCGCCGGTGAAGGGTCCGCAGATCCCCAGCCCGACGACGTGGCTCGAGTAGATCCTGATCCGGGCCAGGCGCGGATCAAGGGGGCCCGTGACCGGTACGTCATCGACGGCGATCCAGTTGCGGACCTCGACGTTCGCCGAGCGCTCGTAGGCGACCACCTGTTCGACGTCGCCGCCGAGGCACAGCATCCCGTTCGGATCCACCTGCGGGCTTTGCGCCGGCGCCGTCGAGCTCAGGACGCCGCCGCGCGCGCCGGAAGGCAGGGGCGAGGTTTGCGCCTCGGGCGCGCCCGAACCCCCGAAGGACCAGGGCTTCACGAGCGCGACGAGGATGCCCGCCAGGAACGCGACGATGACGATCGACGGCCCTCGCGGGCGCTGGAACGTGCCCTCGACGTGGACGGCGTTCGGCTCGTGGTCCAAGGCGGTTCCTCGCTGGGCGAGGAGAGTCTATGCCGCTGCTCGCGGACCCTCAGATCTCGCCGAGGTACGCGCGCCGGACGTCCGGGTCGGCAGCCAGCCGGTCCGCCGTGTCGGCCTTGATCACCCGACCCGTCTGGAGGACGTAGCCGCGCTGGGCGATGTTCAGCGCCTGGAGGGCGTTCTGCTCGACGAGCAGGACCGTCGTGCCCCGCGTGTTGATCTCCTGGATGATCGAGAAGACCTCCTGGATGAGGATGGGTGCGAGCCCAAGCGATGGCTCGTCGAGGAGCAGCACGCTGGGCCGGCTCATGAGCGCCCGGGCCACGGCGAGCATCTGCTGCTCGCCGCCGGACAGCGAACCGCCCTGCTGGCGCGACCGCTCGCGCAGGCGGGGGAACAGCGAGTACATGCGCTCGACGTCTTCCTGGGCCTCGGCCCGCGTCCTGGTGAACGCGCCCATCTGGAGGTTCTCGTACACGGTCAGGCGCGAGAAGATGCGGCGGCCCTCGGGGGCATGCCCGATCCCCAGCTTGACCAGGTCATGGGCAGCGCGCTGGGTGATGTCGGCGCCCTGGAAGCGAACCTGCCCCTC
The DNA here is from genome assembly GCA_005889475.1 of Chloroflexota bacterium. GTDB lineage: Bacteria > Chloroflexota > Limnocylindria > Limnocylindrales > CSP1-4 > UBA5189. The sequence continues at coordinate 26,820 of VBGT01000035.1, forward strand.
GCGAGCGTGCAGCAGCCCGGAGATGGTCTTGAGGATCGTGGTCTTGCCCGCGCCATTCGCACCGATGAGCGTCACGATCTCGCCCTTGCGGACCTCGAGCGAGACGCCCTGCAGCGCGCGGATGCGTCCGTAGTAGGTGTGGACGTTCTGCAGCTCGAGCACGAGCTCCGGGGCGCTGGTGCGGGGTTCCGTCGCGATCGCCATCACTCGGGCGGCTTTCCGAGGTACGCCTCGATGACCTTGGGGTTCGCCCGGACCTCCTCGGGTGTCCCCTCGGCGATGCGCTCGCCGTGGTCCAGGACCGTGATCCGGTCGCTGATGCCCATCACGACCCGCATGTCGTGCTCGATGAGCAGGACCGACAAGCCGAGCTCGGACCTGAGCTTGTTGATGAGCGCCGTCATCGTCGCGGTCTCGTTCGGGTTCATGCCCGCCGTCGGCTCGTCGAGCAGCAGGAGCTTTGGATTGCTGCCGAGCGCGCGCGCGAGCTCCAGGCGGCGCTGGTCGCCGTACGGGAGGTTTCGGGCAACGACGGCGCCGCGCCCGCTCAGGCCGACGAGGCTGAGCAGCTCGTTGGCCTTCCCCTCCGCCCACACCTCCTCCTCGCGCGCCTTGCGCGTGCTGAGGAGCGCGTCCACGACGTTGGACCGCATCTGGATGTGCATTCCGACGAGGACGTTCTCGAGGGCGGTCATGTTCGCGAAGAGGCGGATGTTCTGGAACGTCCTGCCGATCCCCGCGTGGACCATCTCGTTGGGCTTGGCGCTCCGGAAGATGCCGCCGCGCCTGAGCAGCTGGACGTACCAGCGCGGCCGGACGATCGCGGCGAGGAACATCGTCGCGAGGGCGAAGATGGCGATGACCGCGCCACCGGCAGCGATCTCCGCCGAGCTCGTCACCGCGAAGGCGAGGGCGGCGAGCACGCCGATCACGGCCGATGGGAGCACCCAGATGACCGGCTCGAGATAGGCCCGGACCGGTCGTCCGATCATGCGCCGCCCACCGAGCCGAACGTCGCCGGCGGTGGGATCGAGGATGCCGACGATGACGTTGAAGAACGTCGTCTTGCCGGCGCCGTTCGGGCCGATGAGGCTGATGATCGAGCCCTGCGGGATCTCGAGGTCGATCTCGCGAACCGCGACCAGACCGCCGAAGGCCTTCGTGACCTTCCGTGCCTGGAGGACGAGCTCGGGGGCCTGCGGGGCCATCGCCGCGGCGGTCATCAGTCCCCGATCGCCGCGGTCGGCGGGGGCAGGTCGCCCACTTCCGCGGTCGCCTCATGCAGCTCGCGCTGCCTGCGCCGGCTCGGGAACAGGCCCTCGGGTCGCAACAGCATCATGCCCACGAGCGCCAGGCCATAAAGCAGGAACTGGTACTGCACGAAGTCGATCTTCTCGAGAATCGGGATGTGCTGGCCCTGGAAGAACTGGTTGAGCTGCTTGAGCAGCACGCTCTGGATCTCGTACAGCGTGAACGCGCCGATCGCGACGCCCCAGATGTTGCCCATGCCGCCGAGGACGACCATCGCCAGGACCGTGAACGACACGGCGAACCCGAACTGGTCCGGGCTGACGAGGCCCAGCTTCGAGGCGTTGAAGACGCCGGCGAAACCTGCCGTCGACGCGCCCAGCGCGAA
>VBGT01000036.1:0-17357 GCA_005889475.1 Chloroflexota bacterium
TGCCGGCGCGTTGGCGACCGAGGCCGTCGTGTAGTCGGCGAGGCTCATCCCCGTCGCGGGCAGGGTCAGGACGTTCACGTTCGGTCGGAAGTCTCCCTCCGCGGAACCGACGAACCAGACCTCGGCGCCCTGGGCCACCGTGCCGACCTGGAGCTCCCACGCGGGGTCGACCTGGATCGAGTACGTGCCTTCCGGGTCTTCGTACGTAGTGCCGATCGTGGCCGACCCGCCGCCGCACGACACCACGATCGCGGACGCCAGCAGGGCGATGAGGATGCGCATCTCGGCGCACTGTACCGGTCGAGCGACGCGAGGCAAGCCCGCGTTCAGGCCACGACGTCGGGCCGGCGGTACGGCCCGGTGACCACGACCTCCCCTTCGGCCTCGTACGGGTCGGGCCCGACGTTGCGGATCACATAGCGGTGGTGGATCTCGGTCGCGCCGGCGGAGAGCATCGCGTTCACCGGGCAGTACTTCGTGGCCGACAGCTCGATGGCGCGGCGGATCGCCGCCTCCTCGACGACCGGTCCCTCGACGACGTGGGTGACCTCGGCGCGGGTCAGGACCTGCGGGTACTCGTCGCGCTGGAGCGCCTCGACCCGGATCTCGTAGCGGCTGATCTGCTGGCGCTTCTTCGCCGCGATCGGCACGACATCCATCCCGGAGCACGCCGCGAGGCTCACAACGAGCGTCTCGACCGGGCTCAGCTCACCGCGGTCGAAGGCATCGCCATAGACGATGGTGCGCGTCGTGCCTGTCGTGGCCACGAAGCGCGACCCGCCCTCGTGGACGAGGGTCGCGGTCCGCACGCGGCTCATCCGCGCGTTACGCCGCGCCGGTCGTGGCGGTCCTCGCCGTCGAGTCCGCCGGCGCCGTTTCGAACTGCTCGTGGTACAGCCGCGCATAGAGCCCGCCCTTGGCCAGCAGCGTGGCGTGCGTGCCGCGCTCGACGATCCGGCCGCCGTCGTACACGAGGATCTGGTCGGCGCGCAGGATCGTCGACAGCCGGTGGGCGATGGCGATCGTGGTCCGGCCCCGCTCGAGCTGCTCGAGCGCGCGCTGGATCAGCCGCTCGCTGACGGTGTCCAGCGCCGAGGTCGCCTCGTCCAGGATCAGGATGCGCGGGTCCTTGAGCAGCACCCGCGCGATCGCGACGCGCTGCTTCTCGCCGCCGGACAGCTTGTAGCCGCGCTCGCCGACTACGGTGTCGTAGCCCTGGGGCAGCTCCATCACGCGGTCGTGGATCGCCGCTGCGCGCGCCGCGCGCTCGAGCTCCTCCTGCGTGGCCTCGGGCTTCGCGTACAGCAGGTTCTCGCGCACGCTCGCGTGGAACAGGTACGTCTCCTGGGTGACGAAGCCGATGACCCGCCCGAGCGAGACCAGGCTGATGTGGCGGACGTCGGTCCCGTCGATCTCGACGGCGCCCGCGTCGACGTCATACAGCCGCGGCACGAGGTAGGTGGTCGTCGTCTTGCCCGAGCCCGACGGGCCGACGAGCGCGACGAGATCGCCCGGCGCTGCCTCGAAGTCGATGTCGCGCACGCCGAAGGGGAGGGGGGCCGGCCCCGCCGGCGCGAGGGGCACGGGCCGCAGGATTTCCCCCTCGTGCGCGTCGGCAGGCTCCGAGTCGATCGGCGGCGGGGTGGGGTAGGTGAACGAGACGTCGCGGAAGCGGATCCGGCCCGCCACCGGCGTGGCGGCGAGGTCGATCGCATCGGGTGCATCGACGATGCCGGGGTCGAGCTCCAGGTACTCGAAGATGCGGTCGAAGAGGGCCAGCGCGCCCTGGATCTCGACCTGCACGTTGAGCAGCTGGCCAAGCGGAAAGAAGAGGCGCGACTGCAGCGTCGTGAAGGCGACGATGTCGCCGATCGTCGGTGACGAGGGATCGCCCTGGATCGCGAGCCAGCCGGCGAGCCAGTACACGAACGCTGGCGTGATGGAGAAGACCGTCCCCACGATCATGAAGAACCAGCGCCCGACCATGGCCTGGCGGATCTGGAGGGCAGCGAGCCGCCGGTTCAGCCCGGCGAACCGATCCATCGCGGCCGCCTGCTGGCCGAACGTCTTGGTCAGGAGCATGCCCGAGACCGACAGCGTCTCCTGGGTCGTCGAGGACAGGTCGGCAAGCGCCTCCTGGGTCTCGGTGCTGACCTCGCGCCGCACCTTGCCCACGCGGTAGGTCAGGTACATGAAGAAGGGCAGCAGGCCGAGGGACAGCGCCGTCAGGCGCCAGTCGATGAGGACCATCGCGGCGATCGTCCCGATCGTGATGGCCAGGTTGGATGCGATCGACGACGCCGTGTCGGTGACGACGCCCTGGACGCCGCCGACGTCGTTCGCGAGGCGGCTCTGGATCTCGCCCGTCTTGGTCTCGGTGAAGAACCGCAGCGGCATGCGCTGGAGGTGGGAGTAGAGCGCGGCGCGGAGGTCCTGCATGACCCGCTGGCCGATCGCGTTGTTGAGGTAGCTCTGGCCGATGCCGATCAGGCCGGTGAGGATCGGCAGGGCGATCATCAGCCCGACGTACAGGTTGAGCCGCCCGAAGTCCTTGTTGGGCAGGGCGTCGTCGATGAGCAGCTTGAGCAGGATAGGGTTGATCAGGCCGAGCAGGCTCGTGGCAAGGATCGCGACGACGACGATCGCCACCCGGCCCCGATACGGCCGGAAGAAGGCCACGATCCGGCGCAGCGTGCGGCCGCGCCGCTCGGGCGGGTCGAACGCGGTGTCGCCGCCGCCCGCCTGGGCGCGGCGCTGGAAGCCCACGCCGGACCGGCCGCCTACCAAGCGGTCAGCGTGTTGGCTTCGTGGATGCCCTGCGACTCGAGCCAGCGCTCGGCATCGATCGCCGCCATGCATCCGTCGCCCGCGGCGGTGACGGCCTGCCGGTAGCGGTGGTCGTGGACGTCGCCGGCGATGAACACGCCCTCGATCCTGCTGTTCGTTTCGTCGTGAATGACGAGGTAGCCCTTCGCGTCGACCTCGAGCCAGTCGCGGAACGCCTCCGTGTTGGGCTTGTGGCCGATGGCGATGAACACGCCGTCCGCGGGCATGACCCGCTCCTTGCCGGTCAGGGTGTCGCTGAGGCGCAGGCCCGAGACTTTCTCGTCGCCCAGCACCTCGTCGACCGCGGTGTTGGTGTGGATCTCGATCTTCGGGTTCTGCTTCGCCCGGTCGACCATGATCCGGCTGGCCCGGAACTCGTCGCGCCGGTGGAGCATGTGCACCTTCGACGCGAAGCGGGTGAGGTAGCTCGCCTCCTCGAACGCGGTGTCGCCGCCGCCCCGTCGCACGTCGCGCAGGCCGAGACGCCGCGGCCGCGGAGGCGCGTCTCGCTCTCGAGCCCGAGCCACATCGCCGACGCCCCGGTCGCGACGATCAGCGACTGGGCGCTGTACTCGACGCCGCGCGCCCACAGCCGGAACGGCCGCTCGGACAGGTCGACCCGGTCGATGTCGACGTCGATGACGTGCGTCCCGAAGCGCTCCGCCTGCGCCCGGAACAGGTTCATCAGGTCCGGTCCCTGGATCCCGTCGGGGAAGCCCGGGTAGTTCTCGACATCGCTGGTCAGCATCAGCTGCCCGCCGGGCGTCGAGCCGGCGAGCACGATCGGCTCGAGGTTCGCCCGCGCCGCGTAGATCGCCGCGGTCAGCCCGGCCGGGCCCGAGCCGACGATGACCAGCTTGGACTCCGTCCGGCCCTCGCCGGTCGACGTGAAGCCAGGCCCGCCCGGAGCCGTGGCGACCGCCGGCCCGCCGAAGTCGATGGCCAGGTTCGGCAGGGGAGCGGGCGCGACGGGCGCGCCGACCTCGGTGTCGCCCGAGAAGTCGATCGCCAGGCCGCCGAACGGGAGTGGCGCGACCGGCGTCGCGTCATCGACGGAGGTCTCCGTGGCAGCGCCCGGATTCGTGCCGTTTCGGCTCGACGGCAGCCGAACCGATGCGCCCACGCGCTCCGTGTCGGAAGGCTGTTTGCTCATTGACGCAAATATACCACCGCGCCGATACCCCGGGGGAGTATCACGCGTCGCGGAGCTGCGCCAACAGCGTGCTGCCGAGCAGCTCGAGCTTGTCGGTCTGCCAGACGTCGCGAACGCTGAACAGGATGTGCTGCGCACCGGCGTCACCGAGCTCGCCGAACCGATCGATGACCTGGTCGGGGGTCTCGGTGCCGCCGCTGCCGTCACGGCTGACATTCACACCCTGGAGCGTGGACCGCTCGATCTCCTCGAACGGCCGCCCGACGGCCTCGCAGTGGCGGCGCAGGACCTCCCACTTGTGATGGATGTTCTCGGGCCCGCCGAAGACGTTCGATGCGTCGGCGTACTGGGCCACAAGCCGAAGCGTCTTCCGCTCGCCGCCGCCGCCGATCATGATCGGAACGCGCGGGCGCGAGATCGACTGCGGCGAGTTGAGCAGCCGGGTGGCACGGAACTCGCGACCGTCGAAGGCGCGCTGGGAGCCGGTTTCGCCCTCGAACATCTCGTGCGCGATCCGGAGGGTCTCCTCGAGCTGCTGGAAGCGGACGCCCAGCGGCGGGAAGGGGATGCCCAGGGCGTCCGACTCCTGCTGGTTCCACGCGGCGCCAAGGCCCAGCCAGGCGCGACCGCCGGTCAGGACGTCGAGCGTCGTCGCAGCCTTGACCCAGATCGCGGGCAGGCGGTAGGGGATCCCGCCGACCATCAGCCCGATGCGCGCTCGCTTCGTCATCGCGCCGATCCAGCCCAGCGCCGTCCAACCCTCCAGCATCGGCTCGTCGACGGCGCCGACCGACCGGATCTGGAACAGGTGATCCATGACCCAGATGGAGTCGAAGCCGACCTCGTCCGCGGTCCTGACGATCCGCTCGAGCGTCGGCGCGATGTCCGGCGTGCCGCCGGGATACGAGAACGAGGGGACCTGGAGCCCGAACTTCACGCCGCGATGCTAGCCGGAGGGTCGAAGCGGTGCCCCGACCTAGACTCGTCGGAATGAAAATCGGGTTCAAGACCTCGCAGACGAACGTCGACTGGCCCACGCTGGCGGCCACCTGGGAGCTCGCCGACGAGCGGCCCATCCTCGACTCGGGCTGGCTCTTCGACCATTTCGTCGCGCTCGGCGAAGGCGGGGGCGGTTCCCACGAGGCGTTCACCATGCTGGCGGCGCTCGCGGCACGGACCACGCGTCTGCAGCTGGGCCATCTCGTGCTCTCCAACACGTACCGGCATCCGGCGCTGACGGCCAAGTCCGCCGCCACCGTCGATCACATCGCCCCGGGCCGATTCGTGCTCGGGCTCGGCGCCGGCTGGCACGAGGGCGAGCACGCGATGTACGGCCTGCCGCTGCCGCCGATCGGCGAGCGGATCACGATGCTCGAGTCGGCCGTGCGGGTGATCCGCGCGCTGTGGCGATCGCCGGCGGGCGTCTCGCTCGACGCGCCGCCGTACGAGCTCCGCGCGGCCGTGTGCGACCCGCCGCCGGTCACGCCCGGCGGGCCACCGATCTGGCTCGGCACGCAGGGCATGCGCCGCGGCCTGGGCATCGTCGCCCGCCTCGCCGACGGCTGGAACCACACCGGCGAGCCGGAGACGTTCGAGCCGAAGCGCGACGCGCTGCTCCGGCACTGCGAGGCTGCCCGCCGGGACCCGTCCGAGATCGAGATCAGCGCCCAGGTCTTCCCACGCGGTGGGCCAGCGACCCAGCGCGAGATTGCGCTGGGCTACGGCCGCGCCGGCGCGACCCACCTCATCCTGGTCACCGACGCTGCAGCAGGGCCCGACGGGCTCGAGCGCCTGATCCGGGAGGTCGTCCAGCCGCTGCGCGACGAGCTCGGCTGAGCGGATTCCGTCCGCCTGAGGCGATTTCGGTCCGCCTGAGCGCAACGAGGCCGCGCACGCCCCTCATCTGCACGCCCGTCATCTGCGAACGCTGTTAGCGGTATCCAGGCTCCGTCACTCGCCAATGTCGGCCGCGAGCGTGAGGGTCTCGTCAGCCGGCAACGACCTTCACATCTGACCTATGTCGCGGCTCTGGCCCCGGATAGCTCCCAGCCTGGTTCGCAGATGACTCCGAAATCACGGATGCGCAGCGATAAGGCGAAGCTCCCTGGAATCTGATGGGGCGCGAGGCGCACAAAACCGATCAGACTCGATATTGGTCAGGCGCGCCGGCCTAGCGGAAGAGGTCGAACGACTCGGGCATCACGACGTCGCGGATCGAGCCCTCACCGCGGGTGAACGCCGCGCCGCGCACGAGTGCGACCGGCCGGCCCGCGCGCTTGCCGAGGGTGAGCTCGGCCGCCGATGCGAGCTCGTCGGCGACGGCTCGGACCGTGGACTTCATCACGCGTCCGTCGTGATCGGGCGTGCCGCGCAGGTCGTCGAGCGGAAGCAAACCGGAGACGCCGATGGCCACGTCGACGATGCCGAACCGCCACGGCCTGCCGAACGAATCCGAGATCACGACCGGGACGTCGGCGCCGGTCGCGGCGCGAACCGCCGCCCGGATCCGCGCGGCCGAGGCGTCCGGGTCGACCGGGAGGCGGGTCACCACGGACCCGCTGCCCTTCCCCACGTTCGAGGCGTCGATGCCGCCGTTGGCGCACACGAAGCCGTGCGACGTCTCGGTGATCACGAGGCCATTTGCCATGCGGACGACGCGTTTCGCCTCCCGCAGCACGAGCTCGACCTGCCGCGGGTCACGGTCCCAGCGCGCAGCGAACTCGACGACCTCGGGCCGCGGCTCGATGGTCGTCAGGTCGACGATGGCACCTTCGGCCTTGGACACGACCTTCTGGGTAACGACGAGGACATCGTCGTCTCGCAACGGCGGTGCGCCCGGTGTCACCTCGAGCGCGCCGATGATGAGCGCGGCCAGGTCGTCGTCCGGCGCGATCTCGGGGATGCCCTCGAGCGCGACGACCTCGAGGCGCGACGGCTCGTCAGCCACGCAGCGAACCGAGCGCAGCCTCGGCGGCGATGAGGTCCGCGGGCGTGTCGAGGTCGAGCGATAGCGGGCCGTCGAGCTCGAGGTAACGGGCGCCCGCCGCCGTGGCGGCCCGCTGATGTTCGGCACGGCTCTCGCTACCGAACGCCGGGGCGATGGCGTCAGGCGGGCTGACGACGAGTGCGTTGGTGCCCTGCCCGTGCCGGTCCGGCACGAGCGCGACGAGCGCTGTGATCTCGTCAATCGTCGAGGCGGCATCGGCTGCGGACGCTCGCGCGAGCAGCTCGTCCACGGACCCGGCTGCCACCGAGGGCAGGTCCGCCGGGAGAACGAGGATCGCGGTCGCGCCCCGCGCGATCGCCACGGACCGCGCCGCCGCGATCGCCTCGTTGAGCCCGGGCGCACGCTCGACCAGCCCGACGGCGCGGAGCTCCTTCGCGATCCCGGCCGCGGCCGGGTCCATCGTCACCACGATCGTGCCGTCGATCCGTCGTGCGTCGCGCGTCGCGATCAGCGTCTGGCGGAGCAGCCTCGTGACGAGCTCGACCCGCTCCTCGGCGTCGAGGTCCTCGCCGAGCCGCGTCTTCGCGGTTTCGAGCCCGCGGATCGGCACGAGCGCCCACGTCCGCGACAAGTCGGCACGGGCGGTGGGGTCCACGCCGGAATCGTAGCCGCCCGAGGCATCAGCCCCCGCGCGCGGCGGCGAGCACCTCGGCGGCGAGGCGTGCCCGGCCGGCGTCGCCGGCCATGATCGTGTCGGTCACGACCGTCCGGAGCCCGAGCTCCCGGATCGGCGCAGCGAGGGCCTCGTCGAGCCGATCGAGCACGAAGACGTCGGCGATGCCCGTGTACTGCCGCGCCACGCCCAACGCGCTCGCCTCGTGGCCGAGCGAGACCAGCATTCGATCCGCCGGACCCTTCAGCGCGACCCCACCGACGATGCCCGATACGGCTACCACCGGCGCCCCGCGCGAGCGTGCCGTCTGCAGCCCTGCCTCGATGCCGGCGACGGACAGGATCGGCCGGACGGACACGAACGGGTTCGACGGCGCGATGACGATGGCCTCGGCCGACTCGAGCGCCGCGTCGACCTCGTGCGTCGAAGTCGCGTCCTCGATCCCCACGAACCGGACGTCGCGCACCTCCGGCTCCTGGTGGCGCCGGACGAAGTAGTCCTGGAACTCGAGCCAGCCATCGTCGGTGAGCACCTCGGTGCGCACCGGCTGGTCGGACATCGGCAGGATGACCGCGCGAACCCCGAGCGCGTGCTGCAGGTCGCGCGCGATCTCGGTCGGGCGATCGCCGCGCCGCAGGCGGGCCGTTCGGACGATGTGGGTGGCGAGGTCGCGATCGCCGAGCCGGAACCACGTCTCGGCGCCGTAGCGCTCGAGCATCTCGGTCACGTTGAACGTCTCGCCGGCGATGCCCCAGCCCCACTCGCGGTTGTCGATCCCCGCGAGGGTGTACATCACCGTGTCGTGGTCCGGCGAGACGGTCAGGCCGTGCTGCTCGACGTCGTCGGCCGTGTTGACGACGACGACGAGCCGGTTGCCGAGGTGCGCCTGCAAGCCGTGGGCCAGCCTGGCCCCGCCCACACCGCCGGCCAGGAGCACGATCGGCTGGGTCATGCGACGCCGGCTACGAGATCAAAGTGGTGCATCCGCGCACCCCCAAGGTCCACGGGGCGAGCACAAGAATCCGAGCCCCGGGGTATTCTCCGACCACAGTCTGGCGGGACGCGCCATCGTCGTCAGCCAGAACGCAGGGGCTTGCGGGACTCGCGATCGGTCCGCCTGGAGGAGGCACGAGCCACTGGCGCCGCTCCGATTCCCTGTTCGCCCCGTGGAGGGTTGTCAACCACGAGGCGCACGCGAACAGGAGGATCGCCGTTCTGCCCAACGCTCCCTGCGTTCCACGCGGTTTGCGGCGCCTGCAGCCTGCGTCGGAGCGGACCAACCATTGGCACAGCTTGGAGGCCAGAGCTAGTTGGAGACCTCGATACATTTGCGACGTTTGCTCGCAACCATCGCCACGCTCGCGCTCCTCGGCAGTCTCGTTGCCATCGCCCCGGCGTCCGTCGCCGCATCCGGAATCCACAGCCGGACCATCACGAAGGCGGGCACAGGATCCATTAGCACGGGCACCTTCACGCCGTCAGCCCAGACCGGGGACCCGCTCGAGCTCCAGGACGAGATGGCCGGCGACGAGGGCGCGGACAATCAGGAGGCCGGCCCGGATCCCTACGACGGCGCCATCAGCCTGTCGAGCGGACGTGGCCGCGGCGCGTCTGTGAATAGCGCTTCGAAGGCCAAGTCGAACCCGTCCTTCAAGTTCGGCTTCGAAGGCCTCAACCATTACCAACAGCGGTACTCGCGCGGCGGCAACCAGTTCTCCGTCGAGCCGCCCGACCAGGGCATGTGCGCCGGCAACGGCTTCATCCTCGAGACGGTCAACCAAGTGATGAACGTGTTCGACCAGTCGAACGGCTCGTCCGCGCTGCCAGACAACACCGCCACGAACATCGTCAGCGGGTTCCCCCGGAATGTGAACCACGCTGTCGACCTCAACTCGTTCTACGGCTACGCTGCGGCCGTCAACCGCGGCATTGCGCCGGGCAACCCCGGCCGGTTCGGCCCGTTCCTGACCGACCCGACCTGCCTGTACGACGCCCAGACCAACCGCTGGTTCAACGTCGTGCTGACGCTCAACACCAACTCCACGACCGGTGGGTTCACGCTCGCCAACCACCTCGACATCGCGGTTAGCCAGACCGGCGATCCCACGGGGTCATGGAACTTCTACAGCCTCGACGTTACGAGCGACGGCACGAACACCGGCGGCGCCAACCCCGGCCCGTACCTCGGCGACTACCCGCACATCGGCGCGGACGCCAACGGCTTCTACATCACGACCAACGCATACCCGTGGTGCTGCAACGGCTTCTCGGGCGCTCAGATTTACGGCTTCTCGAAGGCTCAGCTTGCCGCCGGCTCCGCATCGATCACCGGCTTCCACGTCGACACCTCCGGCCTGGTCCCGCTCGCGAGCGAGGCCGGTTCGAGCCAGCCCGGCTTCACCGTCTGGCCGGCACAGTCACCGGGCACGGGCTCGTTCGCGACCAACAACGGAGGCACGGAGTACTTCCTGAGCTCGAACGCTGCGGACGAGGCGCAGAAGCCCGTCAGCGGCACCGCCGGGACCCGATCCTCCAACAAGATCGTCCTCTGGGCGATCAGCAACACGTCCGCCCTCAACTCGTCGGGGTCGCTTGGCCTGAGCGTCAAGGTCATCGGCGTCGGCCAGTACGGGGTGCCGCCCAAGCAGAAACAACCCGGATCGGGAACGTCGCCGACGGTCACGACTCCGCAGGGATTCTGCATCAACGACACCACGACGCCGACCGTCTTCGGACCTGGCTGCTGGAACGTCCTCTTCGTAGCGCAGCCGGCACACGACGAGGTGATTTCGCGGCCCGACTCTAATGACACCCGCATGCAACAGGTGATGTACGCGAACGGCAAGGTCTGGGGCGCCCTCGACACTGCCGTCACCGTCTCCGGAGCCAATCGCGCCGGGATCGCGTGGTATGTCGTCAACCCGAACGCCGGCAGCATCATGAAGGCCGGCTATCTCGGCGCGGCCGGGATGGACTTCACCTATCCGGCCATCGGCGTCACCGGTAACGGCCGTGGCGTCATGGGCTTCACCGCCACCGGCGACGCCACGTTCCCGAGCGCCGCGTATGCCCCGATCGACGCCGTAAGCGGCGTCGGCTCGTGGGGCACCGTGCCCGGCGGCGAAGGCGCTGCCACCGACGACGGCTTCACGAGCTACAAGTCACAGGTCGGCAACCCGCCGCGAACCAGGTGGGGAGACTACGGCGCAGCCGCCGTCGTCGGCAACTCCGTCTGGCTCGCCAGCGAGTACATCGCCCATGCCTGCGACTACGCAGATTGGGCGTCCGGTCCGGTGTTCGGGGCGGCTGGGGACAACCTCGTCGGCACGTGCGGCGGTTCGTCGCACGGACCCGGCACCCGTTCCGCTCTGGCCAACTGGTCGACGTTCATCTCGAAGTTCACGCCGTAGCGTTCCGCGCTGCCGCGAAATCGGACCGGGGAGGCCGCATGGCCTCCCCGGTCCCTCGTTGTCATGCAAATGCTGGTCAGCGGGAAGTGGTACTCGGGCGCACCGCTTCACGCGGGCCGTTGATCACACGGAGCCGGATCCGGTCCAGTTGCGACTGAGTCTCAGTATCTTGTAGGCTTCGGGCATGGTGAATGCCCGCGACGTCATCGGTGCGCTCGAGCATGGCGGCTACCGGTTGACCGCGCCACGGCGCGCGCTGGCCAGCCTCGTTGCCGGACGCGAGGGCCACTTCACCGCCGACGACCTTCTCGATGCCGCGCGGCGGCGTCATCTGGGGCTGGGTCGGGCGACGATCTTCCGGGCGCTGGATGCGCTGGCGGAGCTCGGCATCGTCGAGCGGATCGATCTGCCCTCCGGCGAGCACGCCTTCGTCGCCTGTGAGGCCGCGCACCACCATCACGTCGTGTGCTCGTCGTGCGGTCGCGCCACGTGGGCCTCCGACCATGGCCTCGAGCGGGTCGCAGCGGAGATCGGCCGCGAGACCGGCTATCGGATCGATACTCATCGGCTCGAGCTCTTCGGGCTCTGCGCCGAATGCCTGGCGGCAAAAGCGTCCACATGAGCCACCGGGTGGCCGTCGCGCTGCTCGCCGCCTCTTGGGTGCTTGCAGGCTGCGCCCAGCCCGGGGCGTCCTCCGAGGGCGGCAAGCTCGCGGTCGTCACGACGACAAGCGTCTTCGCCGACCTGATCGAGAACGTCGGCGGCGACCGGGTCACGGTCACGGCGCTCGTCCCGCATCATGCCGATGTCCACACGTTCCAACCGTCGCCCGCGGACGTCCGGGCCGTCGCAGGAGCACGCCTGCTCGTCATGAACGGCCTTGGGCTCGACGACTGGCTGCGAGACACGATTGTCAACGCCTCTGCGGCCGGCACGCCGCTCGTCGAGCTCGGGACTGGCCTGCAAGGCGTCGAGCTCCTGCCCGGTGAGGAGCCCGGCACGCAGAATCCGCACCTGTGGATGGCGGTGCCGTATGCCAAGGGGTACGTGGCTGAGATCGAGGACGCACTCGTGCGCGCGGATCCGGCCAATGCCGACGCCTACCATCAGGGTGCCAGCGCCTATCGCACCCGGCTCGATGCCCTCGACCAGAAGATCCGCGCGGAGATTGGCGCGATCCGGGCAGTGGATCGGCGCCTCGTGACGTTTCACGACGCGTTCCCGTACTTCGCCCGCGAGTACGGCCTCGAGATCGTCGGCGTGGCCGTCGAAGCCCCCGGCCAGGACCCGAGCGCCGCAGAGATCGCCGCGCTGATCGAGGCGATCAAGGCCGCGCACGTCAAGGCCATCTTCAGCGAGGAGCAGTTCCCGACGCAGCTCGTCGACCAGCTCGCCGCTTCGACGGGTGCCAAGGTCGTCGCGCAGCTGTACGACGACTCGCTCGGCGACGCGCCGGTGACGAGCTACGAGGCGCTCATGACCTGGGACGTCGACCAGCTCGTTCGCGCGCTGTCCTGATGGCGGACCTGACTCCATCCGTCGACGGCGGGCACCGCGAGGCGCCGGCTCGCCCCGCCGAGACGCCGGCCGCCGGCGGCGTGCCCGCGATTGAGCTGCGCGGTGTGACCGCGGGCTATGACGAGCGCGCGGCCGTCGAGTCGGTCGACCTGTCCATCCCGGCCGGCTCGCTCGTCGCGATCTTCGGCCCGAACGGCGGCGGCAAGACCACATTGCTCAAGCTGATCGCCGGGTTGCTGCAGCCCTGGTCCGGGACTGTGCGGGTTCTCGGCGGCGCCCCGTCCGAGGTCGCGCATCGCATCGCCTACGTGCCCCAGGCCGAGCTCGTCGACTGGGCCTTTCCGGTGAGCGTCTGGGACGTGGCGATGATGGGTCGCTTCGCCCGCCTCGGCCCGCTCCACCAGCCGGGCGCCGCCGATCGCGCCGCCGTCTCCGGGGCCCTCGACCGGGTCGGGATGCTGGGCGTAGCCACGACCCAGATCGGGCGGCTTTCCGGCGGCCAGCGCCGGCGCGCGTTCCTCGCTCGGGCAATCGCCGCCGAGGCCGAGCTGTACCTCCTCGACGAGCCGGTCACCGGCGTCGACGTCCCGACACAGGAAGACCTCATGGACCTGCTCGCCGCCGAATCGGCGAAGGGCCGGACCGTCGTCGCGACCACCCACGACCTCGCCGCCGCGAGCCGCCACTTCGAGCGCGTCGTCGGCGTGAACCGACGGATCCACGCCGATGGCCCGGTCTCACTTCTCAGCGACCCGGACGTGCTGTCGCGCACGTACGGCGGTCACGTCCTCGTCATCGGCGAGCGCGGCGTGCTCCTGGACGACGCCCACCACCATGACTCCGAGCGCGGCAGCGAGCGCCACTTCCACGAGCCGGGGCCGCGCCGATGACGCCGCTCGACGCCGTCCTCCAGCCCCTCGGCTACGCGTTCTTCCTGCGTGCGCTCGTCGCGTCGACGGTGGTCGGGCTCGTGTGCGCCGTGGTCGGCAGCTACATGGTCCTCCGCGGCCTGGCGTTCATGGGTGACGCCCTCAGCCACTCAGCGTTTCCCGGCGTCGTTGCGGCCTACCTGCTCAAGGGCCCGTTCTACCTCGGCGCGGCGATCGCGGCGGTGGGTACCGCCCTCGCCATCGGCTGGGTAACGCGCCGGGGCAGGCTCCGCAGCGATACGACCATCGGCGTGCTCTTCGCCGGGATGTTCGCGCTCGGCGTCTTCCTGTTCAGCCGCATCCCGAACTATGTCGGCGACCTGTTCGGCTTCCTGTTCGGCGAGATCCTGGGCATCGGCGACGCCGACCTGCTCGCCCTGACCGCGCTGGCCGTGATCGTCCTCGCCGTCGTGGCCGTGTTCTGGAAGGAGCTCCTGTACTCGACGTTCGATCCGCTCGGTGCGGCCGCGGCCGGTCTCCCCGTCGCCCGACTCGACTACGTGCTCCTCGCGGTGATCGCGCTGACGATCGTGGTCAGCCTCCAGGCCGTCGGCATCATCCTCGTCGTGGCGATGCTCGTCACGCCCGCCGCGATCGGACAGCTCCTGGCCACGAGCTTCGGTCGCCTGGTCGCGATAGCGATCGCTGTCGGCGTCGTCAGCCCGATCGCGGGACTGTACCTGAGCTACTGGCTCGATGCCGCGACCGGCGCGACGATCGTCCTCGTCGAGACCGGTCTGTTCATCCTCGCGCTCGCCCTCGTCAGCGTCCGTCGGCGGGTCCCGGCAAAGGCCTAGCGGCGCAGCGTCAGTCCCGGAGGAGCGCGAGGACCTCTGGCAGGCGGTCGATCGTCTCGCGATCGAACGGGGCGGGCATGCGCACGATGACCGTCGAGAAGCCGAGGGCGAGGTACGGCCGCAGCATCTCGGCAGCTGCCGGTGGCGGCCCGGTGAGGGTCGGCACGCCGCCCAGGTTCTCCAGGCCGTTGTGGGCAAGCTGGGCGGCGCGTGCCGCCTGGGCGTCCTCGACGCGATCACGGATGATCGTCGGGAAGCTGACCGTCAGCTCGATCTCGCCGAGGTCGCGTCCAACGTCGGCACAGTGGCCCGCGAGGATGTCCAGCGACGCCTTGACCTCGTCGAGCTCACCGCTGGTGTTCCAGCCGTCGCCGTTTCGCGCTGCGGTGCGCAGAGTCTTCTTGGGGCCGCTGCCGCCGATCAGGATCGGCAGGCGGGGCTGGATCGGGCGGGGCTCGCACAGCGCGTCGACCATCCGGTAGCGCGGCCCATCGTGCGTGACGGTCTCGCCGTCGAGAAGCCGGCGCATGAGCGAGACGGACTCATCGAGCCAGTCGAGGCGCTCCCCGACGCTCTTGCCGAAGTCGACGCCGAATGCCTCGTGCTCGCGCTCGAACCAGGCGCCACCGATGCCCAGCACCGCGCGGCCGTTCGAGACGTGGTCGAGCGTCGTCGCGAGCTTCGCGGTCAGGCCCGGGTTCCGGAACGTGTTCGCCCCGACCATGAGTCCCAGCCGGACGCGCGACGTGATCGCGGCGACGCCGGCGAGGAATGTCCAGCCCTCGAAGATCGGCTGCTGCCAGGGCCCCTGGATCGCGAGCAGGTGGTCCCAGGTCCAGATCGAGTCCCAGCCGGCCGCCTCCGCCGCCAGCGCCGACTCACGGACCTCTGGCCAGGTGGTCTGCTGGGACCACAGCTGCAGCCCGAATCGGACGTCCGTCATGCAGCTGCCCGCTTACTCATCGAGGTGGTCATGCACGGCCACGATTCGCAGCCGGAACGAGATGCGCTGCTGCGTGCGGAAGGTCGCCACGCTCTCCTCATCGTCCTCGGCGTAGCGGACCGCGAGGGCGACGATGTCATCCCGGGCCCGCGCCACGTCGTCGACTACCTCCTCGACGACGGCCTGGAGCCCGACCCACTTGAACGGATCGTCGAGGTCGGTGACCGCGAGCGAGCCCCGCCCGTCCCGCTGCAGCTCGGTCGGCCAGCGGCGCGGCGCCCGTGAGTTGACCAGGATCCTGTCGTCCGGCTCGAGCCGGTACCAGATCACGGCCTGATGCGGCGTGCCATCCTCGCCGACGGTCGCGAGGGTGGGGTAGAGCGGCTGCTCGAGGAAGGTCCGGACGCGCTCGGAGAGGGTCGCCGGAGGTGGGAGGTCCATCGCCAGGAATCGTACGGCTGCGCTCAGGAAAGGCGCTCGCCGGCCTCAATGCGCAGGTCGAGGCGGTTCTCCGGCGGCGCCAGCGGGCACGACCAGCGCGGATCGAAGGCGCACGAGGGATGGAACGAGAAGTTGAAGTCGAGCACGAGCGAGCGCGGCTCCGAGCCCGGCCCGAGGTCCGCACTCTTCGCCGTGTCGAGCAGGTATCGGCCGGCGCCGTAGGTCTCGTGCCCGCTGGTGGCGTCCCGGAACGGCAGGAAGAGGCCGCCCGCGTAGCCTGCCATCCAATACAGGCCGAGCGAGCGCATGCCCGCCGGGAACGGGACAGCGAGCAGCCCGATCCGGGCGAACTCCTGCTCGCCGCCGGTGCTGACGGGCAGGCGCAGCGTCAGGCCGCCCAGCAACGGCTCGACCGCGGGCTCCTCGGCGAGGGCGACCTCGAACCGCAGGCGGGGGTCGTACGGCCAGTGCGCCGCTCGAAACGAGGCGCGCGATTCGACAAGCACCGGCGACTGGGGATGGGTCCGGAACAGCTCCTCGCGAGTCTCGCGCCAGCGCCGCCACGCCGCCTCCGGCTCGGTCGCGGCCTCGGCCCGCACGGCCGCGTACAGGTCCGAGATCCGGCGCCGCCAGTCGGCGAGGTCGAGTCGCTCGGCGGCGGATGGCCCGCCAGCGGTGTCCTCGACGGCCCCGGTCCCGGCCGACCCGGGTCCGGCGACGGTCACGCCTGGCGCCGGCTCATGCCTCGAACGACCACGATCAGGCCGATGGCGATCAGGACGATCGGCCACAGGTCGCGCCAGGCGATGCTCGGCATGTCATAGCCGAGCGTGACGTCGGCGAAGAACCACAGCCCGATGGCAAGCACGATCAGGCCCCAGAGCCTGCTTGCCGTGTCCGCCGCGCGAACGACGCCCGGGGCCTTCCCCCAACGCTCGCCGGCCGCCTCGGCCCGTCGCCCGAAACGTTCGCCTGCCTGTCGGGCCCCCTCGCCGAAGCGCTCCATGCGCTCCTCGAACGTCGGTGCCGGCCCCGGCCCGGGCGCAGGAGTGGTGGAAGCGGGGCGGGTCTCGGGCGTCGCGCCGGATGCGGTGGGATCGGCTGGCTGCTCGTTCGGTTGGTCGGTCATCGGTCGGTCCCTCGGCGGAGTCGTCGGAGCAGGTTCGGCGTCATCGTAGCCCCGACGGCGCGACTAGAATCCGCCGGTGACAGATCGACCGGGCGGCCGAGCGGGCCGGGACGCCGGCCACGGAGCCGGCCACGCCGAGATCGGCGTGTTCGGCGGGTCCGGTTTCTACTCGCTCCTCGACGACGTCCGCGAGATCAAGGTCGACACCCCGTACGGCCCGCCCTCGGACAGCTTCTTCCTCGCCTCCGTGGCCGGGCGAAAGGTCGCGTTCCTGCCCCGCCACGGGCGCCGGCATACGATCCCGCCGCACGCGATCAACTACCGGGCCAACGTGTGGGCGATGCGCTCGCTCGGCACGAAGGCCGTCATCTCGCCATGTGCCGCGGGATCGCTGCAGCCAAGCGTCAAGCCCGGCGACTTCGTCGTCTGTGACCAGCTCGTGGACCGCACTCGGCACCGGATCGACACCTTCTACGACGGCCCGATCGTCACTCACCTCTCGTCCGCCGAAATCTACGACCCGGTGCTCCGCAAGCTCGCGATCGAGACGATCCGCGACCACGGCATCGAGGTCCACGAGCGAGGCACGAT
>VBGT01000036.1:17474-32471 GCA_005889475.1 Chloroflexota bacterium
GAGCTCGGGATGGCGGTCGTCAATATCGCGCTGATCACCGACTACGACGCGGGCGTCCACGAGGGCACCGACGCCGTCGATGCCCGGAGCGTGCTCGAGGTCTTCGCCCAGAACGCGGAGCGGATCCAGAAGGTGGTCCTCGATTTCATCGGGCGATTCCCGACCGACCTCGACGCGCTGGGCGCCGCCGCCGCCCTCGGGCCGACGCGCGGCGACGGCCATGCCATCTCGCCCGAGGACATCCGGCTCTTCGAAACGGGGCTCTGATGGCAGGCGCTCCCGCCGCGGGTGATCGACTCCCGATCGGAGTGGCCCTCGGCTCGGTGGGGGCGACGGCCGAGTGGTGGCTCGAGAGCGCGCGCCGCCTCGAGGCCGCCGGTTACCGGGCCGTCTGGTCGTGGGACCACTTCACCGGCCAGGGCGATCGGACCGTGCCCGTGCTCGAGCAGTGGACGACCCTGTCGGCGGCCGCGGGCGCCACGAGTCGGATCGGCCTCGGCACGTTCGTGACGAACCTGATGAACCGGCACCCGGCCGTCGTGGCGCGCATGGCCTCCACGCTGCAGGGCCTGAGCGGCGGCCGATTCACCCTCGGCATCGGCATCGGCGGCGCGCCCAGGGAGCATCGGGCCTATGGCATCGACTTCCCCGATGTCGACGAGCGGGTCGAGCGGCTCGGGGAGGCGGTCGCGGTCATCCGCGCGCTGTGGACCGGCGGCCCGGTGACACGGCCGAGTCGCTACTACCCGCTGGAGGACGCCTACGCGTTTCCCGCTCCCGTCCCGCCGCCGCGGATCCTCGTCGGTGGTGGGTCACCCCGCGGCGTCCGGATCGCCGCGCGCTTCGGCGACGGCTGGGCGGCCGAGATCGACGACTTCGAGCGGCTCCTGCCGATCTACCGCGATGCGCTGGCGGCTGAGGGGCGGTCCCTCGACGATGCCTGGATCGCGCTCGGCTTCGGCGGGGGCAAGACCGGTGTCGATGCGCTCCGAGCGAGCCCGTGGATCGAGGCGCCGCGCGAGACCTGGGCACGCTACGCGGCGCTCGGCGTCGACGAAGCGATTCTCACCGCCCGGACGACGAACGACGTCGATGCCCTCGTGGCGGCGGTCGAGCGGTGGTAGTGGCAAGATCGCCGTCCCGATGACGACAGAAGCCGTCCGCCGCCAGCTCGAGCCGACCCACGCGTGCATCCGCTGCGGGCGAGAGGGCGTCCCCGCCGACGCAGGCCTGTGCGAGACCTGCAACCCGCTGGAGCTCTCGCAGCCGTCCGCAACCCAGATGCACGGGATCGCGGCCTTCGGCATCATCGTGTTCATCGCCGTGCTCGCGGTGGCCGCGCGGGTCGCGCTTGCCGGGACCGGCCCGTTTACCGGCCGGGTGGCCGCGGTCGATCCCGCCGAAGGCGGGCTGCTGGTCACCCTCGTGGTCGAGAACAAGGGCACGAACGGCGCCGCGACGACCTGTCGCCTGGTCCAGATACCCCCCGTCGTGGGAGGTCCGAGCCAGGCCGTGCAGTCGCCGCTCGTCAGGGCCGGGTCGAGCGTGACCTTCACGACGCTCGTGACGAAGCTCGGCGCGACCCCGATCGCGCTCGCCGCGGACTGCCAGAACCGATGAGCGCGCGCCGGTGACCGGCGTCGCGACGCCACCGCAACCTGGAGCAGTGACCGAGCGAGCGGCGGAGCTCGCCTTCGCGACGTCGCTGGCGAGCCGCGCCGGCGAGATCCTCCTCGAGCGTTACGAGAAGGTCGAGCGCATCGACTTCAAGTCGGCCAAGGACGTCGTTACCGAGGTCGACCACCTGTCCGAGGCCCTGATCATCGACGCGATCCGGGCCGCGTACCCGGGCGACGGCATCATCGCCGAGGAGAGCGGCGAGCACGTCACCGCGGCGGGGAACGCCCCGACCGCCGGCATCGGTCGGGCGTGGGTCATCGACCCGCTCGACGGCACGATCAACTATGCGAACGGCATCCCGTTCTTCTGCGTTTCGATCGGCCTGGTCGAGGCCGGCCGGCCGGTCCTCGGCGTGATCCATGACCCGATCCGGGGCGAGACCTACGCGGCGAGCGAGGGCGGCCCGGCGACGCTCGACGGGCGGCCGATCCGAGCCTCGGTCAAGGACAAGGTGTCCGACTTCGTCGTCTCGATGGCGCTCTCCGGGCCGGCGCTGATCTCGCGCGCCCGGGCCGTGCGCAAGGCGATCCGGGTGCCGCGCTCGATGGGCTCGGCCGCATTGGCGCTGGCCTACGTCGGCAACGGCCGGTTCGATGCCTTCGTCCAGCAGGGCGGCCTGTCCTCGTGGGATGTCGCCGCTGCCGGGCTGATCGCCCAGCGCGCCGGCGCGATCGTCACCGACCTGGCCGGTGGGCCCTGGTTCGACCTGGCGCGGAAGCCGCGCTCGATCGGCGTCCTCGCCGCGCCGGCAGCGCACCACCCGGAGCTGCTCCGGCTGATCCTCGGACGAGGCGGGGCCTAGGCGGCTAGGCGAGCCAGCGGTGCGGCCGGCTCGCGAACTGGTCGAGGCCCAGCGAGGCGCAGAACGCCTCCCAGCCCTGTCGTGGCGTCCCGACCCAGCGCAGCTCGTCCACGTGCTGCTGCGGGATCTCGACACCGTCGTCGGCGGTGCGGAGCCGGGCCAGCGAGCGGTACAGGAGCACCTCCTCCCAGCGCTCGCGGAGCGTGGCGGCGAGCACGGGCGAGCCGCGCAGGCTCTTGACGTCCCACGCGGACGCCTTCGCGGGGATCGCCTCGAGGGAGCCGTACCGGGCAAGGACGGCGGCCGCCGACTTCGCGCCCCAGCCAGGCAGGCCGGGGTAGCCGTCGGACGAGTCGCCGACGAGCGCGAGCCAGTCCGGGATCGCCGACGGCGGCACGCCCCACTTGACCAGCACGGCTGGCTCGTCGTAGGTGATCCTCCGCCGTCGGTCGAGGAGCACGACGCGCGCGTCGTCGACCAGCTGGGCCATGTCCTTGTCGGGCGTGCAGATCAGGACCTGCTCGACCGCCGGGTCCGCGGCGAATCGCAGGCAGGCTGCGGCGATCGCGTCGTCCGCCTCGAACTCGACCATCGGCCAGCACACGATGCCCAGGGCCCGGATCGCGTCCTCGGCAATCGGGAACTGGTCGAGCAGGTCGCGGGGCATGCCGAACGACGACTTGTAGCCTCGGAACATGTCGTTCCGGAAGGACTCGATGACGTGGTCGGTCGCGCAGCCGACGTGGGTTGCGCCCTCCTCGCGCAGGAGGAACAGCAGCTGCTCGACCAGGCCGGCGACACCAGAGAGGTTGCGGCCGTTGTTCCCCAGGACCGGCGGCCGGGGCGCGTAGTGCGCCCGGAACAGTTCGTACGTCGCGTCGACCAGGTGCAGACGCACGGTCAGCGCTACGGCAGCGTGCCGAAGCAGTACCCGAGGGTGCAGCCCGCGGCGCTCATCGCCCCGATCGCCCGCTCACCGTCGCCGGGTTTCAGGTTGACGGCGGCGATGGCGTCCTGGAGCACCTCGGTCCCGAAGCCGAGCTGGATCGCGTCGAGGGCGGTCGAGCTTACGCAGTAGTCGGTCGCCAGGCCGACGACGACGACCCGGTCGATGTCGCGATCCCGGAGCAGGCCCTCCAGCTCGGTCGGCTTCGTCTCGCCCGAGATCGGGTCGCGCATTGTGAACCCGGAGTAGCCCTCCTCGCCGTTGGTGCCCTTGCGCACCGACGGACCCATCACCGACAACGCGGGATGGAACTCGGCGCCCCACGAGCCGCCGACGCAGTGCACCGGCCAGATGCCGCCGTCCTTGGCGAAGTGCGGCGTCGACTCGGGATGCCAATCCTGGGTGTAGACCACGAAGGCGCCGGCATCAGTGGCGAGCCTCGCCTCCGAGTTGACGAGCGGCACGATGTCCCCGGCGCCCTTGACGAACAGCGAACCCTTCGGGTCGGCGAAGTCGTTCTGGACGTCGACGACGATCAGCGCGGTCTTCGGGCCATACCGCTCGGGCACGGGAGCGAGGGTAGCGCAGGCACCCGTGGAGGCTCCGCGGCCGCTCCCGCTCTCGCGGCCGGCCGGGCCCGCTCGCGCGGCAAGCTGCGCCTGCTCCCGCGGCGAGCTGCGCTCGCACTTCTTGTCAGATCTGCGACATGCGCAGCGCGTTGGCGCCGCGAAACCTCCCCTTCTGACAGATCTGCGATTTCGGCAGAGGTGGCGAGAGCTGGGGGCGCCGGCGTGGAATCGACTGCGAAATGCGCAGATCTGACGGGAACGGTGTCCGACGACAAGAAACCGGCGTCGCTCAGGCGACACCACGCGGCAAACGTCGCGCAACTCGATATGGGCGCGACTTCGGCTAAGGTTGATGGCGTGACATTCGGAGATTCCGATCTCGACCGGCTGGCGACGATCAGGGAGATCGAGGTCGAGACACATTCGAACGCGGGCGAGGTCCATCGCACGATCGTCTGGCCGCTGGTGCGCGACGGCGTCGTGTATCTCCGCTCGTTCCACGGCCCGGCTGGGCGCTGGTATCGCGAGGCACTGGCCGATCCCGACATCGCCCTCGTGATCGCAGGTCGTCGCGTCCCTGTCTGCGCAGTGCCCGCCCCCGACGACGCCAGCGTCGAGGCGTGCAGCGCGGCGCTCCGCGAGAAGTATCGCCGCAGCTACAGCCTGGCGGCGATGCTGGCGCCGGCGACGCTGCCGACGACGCTCCGGATCGAGCCGGCGCCCGCGCCTGCTCGCAAGCAGGTCCCCGGGCGCGAGCCCGCCAGCGTCGGATCGAAGGCGCGCTGATGGCTGTCACCCAGCCGCCGCGCGGCGAGATGTACTTCGACGAGTTCAAGCACCAGCTGCCCGATCTCGACGAGCAGGAGACGAGCGACTGGATCCGCTCGCTCGACGACGTCGTCGATCAGGAGGGCGAGACGCGGGCCCGGTTCCTGCTGTTCAAGCTGCTCAAGCGAGCGCGCCAGCTCCAGGTCGGGCTTCCGCCCCTCACCAACACCCGGTACATCAACACGATCTCGCCGGAGCAGGAGCCCGAGTTCCCGGGCGACGAGACGCTCGAGCGGCGGATCCGCCGGCTCATCCGCTGGAACGCCGTCGCGATGGTCCTCCGCGCCAACAACAAGTACTCGGGCATCGGCGGCCACCTCGCCACATACGCCAGTGCCGCCACGCTCTACGAGGTCGGGTTCAACTGGTTCTTCAAGGGTCGCGACGAGGGCGGTCCGGGTGACCAGATCTTCTACCAGGGCCACGCCGCTCCGGGCATCTACGCCCGGGCCTTCCTCGAGGGCCGCCTCACCGAGGAGCAGCTCGACCACTTCCGCCGCGAGACCCCGCCGCAGCACGGCCTGTCGAGCTATCCGCACCCGCGGCTCATGCCCGACTTCTGGGAGTTCCCGACCGTGTCGATGGGCCTCGGCCCGATCGACGCGATCTACCAGGCGCGGTTCAACCGCTACCTCCAGAACCGCGGCCTCCTCGATACGTCGGGCAGTCGCGTCTGGGCGTTCGTCGGCGACGGCGAGACCGACGAGCCCGAGGCCTTGGGCGCCCTGCATGTCGCGGCCGACGAGGGCCTCGACAACCTGACGTTCGTCGTCAACTGCAACCTGCAGCGGCTCGACGGCCCGGTCCGCGGCAACGGCAAGATCATCCAGGAGCTCGAGGCTGTCTTCCGCGGTTCGGGCTGGAACGTGATCAAGGTCATCTGGGGCCGAGAGTGGGACGAGCTGCTCGCGCGCGACGTCGACGGGCTCCTGGTCGAAAAGATGAACACGACGGTCGATGGCGAGTTCCAGAAGTTCTCGGTCGCCGGCGGCAAGTACATCCGCGAGAAGTTCTTCGGGCCCGATCCCCGCCTCGGCAGCCTCGTCGAGCATCTGACCGACGACGACCTGTCCAAGCTTCGCCGCGGCGGCCACGACTACCGCAAGGTCTTCGCCGCGTACAAGTCGGCCGTGGAGCACCGTGGCGCACCGACGGTGATCCTCGCCAAGACGGTGAAGGGCTGGACACTCGGCCCGGGCGTCGAGGCACGCAACATCACCCACCAGGCGAAGAAGCTCTCCGAGGCGGAGCTGAAGATCTTCCGCGACCGCCTCGAGCTGCCGATCCCCGACGCGGAGCTGAAAGACGCGCCGTACTACCACCCGGGCGCGGAATCGGAGGAGGTCCAGTACCTCAACGAGCGACGCCGCACGCTCGGTGGCCCGCTCCCGAAGCGGACCATCCATCAGGTCGTCCTCCCGGCGCCCAAGCCGACGTTCGATGGTGAGTTCGCCGCCGGCTCGTCGACCGCGGTGTCGACGACGATGGCCTTCACCCGGATGCTCCGGAACCTGATCCGTGATCCGGAGCTCGGGCCGCGCATCGTCCCGATCATCCCCGACGAGGCGCGCACCTTCGGCATGGACCCGCTGTTCAACGAGGTCGGCATCTACGCCGCGACGGGGCAGCGCTACGAGCCGGTCGACAGCGAGCTCGTGCTCAAGTACCGCGAGGCGCTCGACGGCCAGGTGCTGGAGGAGGGGATCACGGAGGCAGGCTCAGCGGCGGGCTTCCAGGCCGCGGGCACGTCGTACGCCACGCACGGCTACCCGGTGATTCCGTTCTACATCTTCTACTCGATGTTCGGTTTCCAGCGGACCGGCGACCAGCTGTGGGCCGCCGGCGACGCACGGGCGCGCGGATTCCTGATGGCCGCGACGGCGGGCCGGACCACGCTCACCGGCGAGGGCCTCCAGCACGACGACGGCCACAGCCACGTCCTGGCCATGACGAACCCGGCCGTCCGCCAGTACGACCCGACGTACGCCTACGAGCTCGCCGCGATCATCCGCGACGGCATTCAGCGGATGCACATCAAGGGCGAGGACCTCATCTACTACATCTCGATCTACAACGAGAACTACGCGCAGGCGGCCAAGCCCGAGGGCGTCGACGACGGCATCCTCCGCGGCATCTATCGCTTGGCGCCCGCGCCCAAGGTCGCGCGGAAGAACGGCTCGAAGGCGGCCCCGGCCGTGCGCCTCGTCGGCTCGGGCTCGATCCTGCTCCAGGTGCTGGCCGCGCAGGCGCTGCTCGCCGAGCAGCTCGGCATCGCCGCGGAGGTCTACTCGGCGCCGTCGTTCCCGATGCTGCGCCGGGACGCGCTCATGGCCGATCGCTGGAACCGCCTCCACCCGACGGAGAAGGCGCGCACGCCCTACATCGCGACGGTCCTCGGCCCGAAGGGCGGCCCGATCGTGGCCGCGACCGACTGGATGAAGGTCCTGCCCGACCTCGTCCGGCCGTGGATCGATGCGCCGTTCGTCACGCTCGGGACCGACGGCTTCGGCCGGAGCGACACGCGCGACGCGCTCCGGTCCTGGTTCGAGATCGACCCGCCGAGCATCGCCGCGGCAGCGTTGTCCGCGCTCGCCGGGTCAGGCGACATCACCGCGGCCGCCGCGGCGAAGGGCTACCAGCAACTGGGCATCGACCCGGAGAAGGCCGACCCCCTCAACACGTAGCACCGCGCCGCATTGGGCCTCGTTGGATATGAGGAGCCCGATTCGTGGATGACTGCAGCGGGGTCGCTGGTCGGACCCGTTCGTCATAACGACACGTTGCTTACCTCGTGGCCCCGGCCACCCGGGACACGTCGCCGCTGAGATTGGTGACGTACAGCTCGCCGGCCACGTCCTGGCCGAACGACGAGATGCCGCTGCCGCCCTTGCCGACCTCGACCGGCTTGCGGTAGCCGTCGATCGCAGGATCGACGGCAAAGATGCGGCCGCTGCAGTAGTCGGCGAACAGGTACGCGCCGGCCAGCGCCGGGTACTTCGAGCCGCGGTACACGTAGCCACCGACGACGGTGCAGCCGAGATCGTGGCTGTAGTCGGTGACCGGCCGGGTAAGCCCATCGGTGTTGCAGTCGGCTCCGGGTGGGTAGCAGTGGTTGCCCTCCATCACGTTCCACCCGAAGTTGAGGCCGCCCGCGCCCGCGCGCGCGACGTCGATCTCCTCCCACTCGTTCTGGCCGACGTCGCCGATCCACAGGTCACCCGTGGCCCGGTCGAAAGACGCCCGCCATGGGTTGCGCATGCCCATGAGCCAGATCTCGTCACGTCCGTCGCCGCCCGCGAACGGGTTGTCGGCGGGTGCGACGTACGCGACATCGCCCCGCGCCTGATCGACGTCGAGCCGCAGGACCTTGCCCAGCAGCGCGTCGCGGTTCTGGCCGTTGCCCTGCGGGTCGCCGCCGCTGCCACCGTCGCCGAAGAATGCATAGAGGTAGCCGTCCGGCCCGAACAGCAGGTCGCCGCCGTTGTGGTTCGCGAACGGCTGGTCCAGGAACAGGATCCTGCGGTGGCTGTCGGGATCGAGCCGGTCGGGGTTGTTCGGATCGACCGTCAGGCTGGCGATGATGCTGTCGCCGTCGGTGTCCGTGTAGTTCACGAACACCCTCGGATCCCTGGCGAAGCCGGGATGGATCGCAAGGCCCAGGAGGCCCTGCTCGCCGCCGCTGCGGAGGCGTGGACCGAGATCGACCATCGGGGTCGGCAGGACGCTGCCGTTCGTGTCGACAACCCAGATCCTGCCATCCTGGGCGATGACGAACAGTCGACCCGAGCCGTCGTCGGGAGCGTCGATCCCGAGGGGGCCGCCGGCGATCTGGACATACGGCTCGAGCGTGACGGCGAGATGCCCGAGATCCAACGGCGCACCCGCTGTCGGTCGGCCGGTCGGCGAGGGCCCGGACGCGGTCGGCGAAGCCCCGGAAGTGGCCGGCGCGCCGGACGGCGGCGCCGTGGCCGAGCGATCGTTCGAGCACCCGATCAACGCGAGCGCGGCGCAGGCCGCGACGAGGGTCGAAACCGGTGGGCGTCGGCGCATCGTGGGAATGTACGCGACAGGCCGCCCGGCGGTTCCCGCGGTGCTAGGCTCCCGGCCGGTGGATGCCTTCGAGCTCGATGCCCTGGAGCAGGAACGGGTCGCATCGGGACGGCTGTACCACGAGTTCATCCGTACCCACGACCTGTCCGTCGGGCTGTACGCGCTCGCTGCCGGCGCCACTGACCCGCAGGGTCCCCATACCGAGGACGAGGTCTACCACGTCGTGTCCGGCCGAGGGTCGATCACGGTCGGCGACGAGGTCCGGCCCGTGACCGCGGGCTCGATCGTGTTCGTCGGGGCGGACGTGCCGCACCGGTTCCACGATATCGACGAGGAGCTGGTCGTCCTCGTCGTCTTCGGGCCCGCCGAGTACACCCATCGGGTCGATCACCAGCGCGGGCAGCCGCACGGGGCGGCGCCTGCCTGAGCTCAGCTCCCGGGGAAGCGCGCCCGCAGCTCCAGGGCGAGCTCGCCGGCGCGACCGACGGGATCGTGGCGGAAGAAGACGTACACGTCATCGCCTGACGAGAGGAACGGCTCGATCCGGCTCGCCCACGCGTCGAGCGCCGTCGCATCGTAGTCGTGGCGTCGCAGGCGCAGGTACAGGAAGGAGCCCGTGCGCCGGATCGTCGGCGGCTCGCGCTCCGTGCCCGGCTCGCCATCGCCCGAACCGGCCTCGGCGCCCTCGTCGCCCTCGGGCGGGAGCTCCGTCGTGCACAGCGTCGCGCCCGCCGCCCGTAACGACGCGAACGTCTCGTCCACGTGCCACGACAGGTCCTGCAGCTCAACGACGAGCGGAATCTCGCGCGGCCATGCCACCAGCAGCGCGGCGAGGCGGGCGTCGGCGACGGCCACGTCGCCACCCACCCACGGGCCGTCGCGCCGGATCTCGGCGGGGACACGGAACAGCACCGCCCCCAGGCGTTCACCGAACTCGGGGAGCGGCTCGGTCAGCCAGCGCACGCTCTCCTCGGGCGAGCCCCACAGGGCGCGCACGGCCGAGCCACGTTGCGCCTTGACCGCGAACCGGAAGTCGGGCGGCGTGGCGCGCACCCAGCCACGAATCGCGGAGGGCGTGGGCCGGCGTCGGAAGGTGGCGTTGAGCTCGAGCGCCGGGAGACGAGTGGCATAGCTCGCGAGGCGGTCCGTGGCGCGGGTGCCCGCGGGGTAGAAGCGCGGCGTCCAGTCGGGATATGCGAACCCGGACGTCCCGACCAGGAGGCGGCCGGGGGATGCCGTCAGGCGCGACCCCGCGTTGTGCAGGCCCGGTCGGCCACGCAGTGCATGGTCCGCTCGACGACCTCGAGGTCGTCGAGCTCGATCGCGGACAGGAAGTACTCGGCGATCCCACGCAGGTGCGTGGGCGCGGCCGTCCGGAGCCGGTTCAGCCCCGCTTCGGTGAGCGCCGCCTCCGCGCCGCGCAGGTCGCTCGGGCACGTGACCCGGTCTACCAGCCCGTCGTCGACCAGCCGGTCGATGAGTCGCGTCGCGCCGCTCTTGGACAGCGTCAGCGAGTCGGCCAGGCGGCCCATCCGGAGCCGTCGATCGGGCGACTCGGCGAGGATCAGCAGCGCGACGTACTCCTGGAGCGAGAGACCGTGCTCGGCACGCAGGTCCTCGTCCAGCAGGCGCGAGACGTGGGCCTGGGCGCGGACGAACGCACGCCACGGGGCGAGCCGCGCGTCACGAGGCGTGAGCGGGGAGATCGGGGTCGCGGTGGGGGTCGGCACGGCAGCGGAATCGTACGGCCCGGCTCGTTGCGCGGTCAACGAGAAGGGAGACACCGGCCCGGGGGCTAGCATCGCGAGCGACATGACGACCTTCGACGCCGACGCCATTCGCGCGCGATTCCCGGC
This sequence comes from Chloroflexota bacterium, assembly GCA_005889475.1. Classification (GTDB taxonomy): domain Bacteria; phylum Chloroflexota; class Limnocylindria; order Limnocylindrales; family CSP1-4; genus UBA5189. The sequence continues at coordinate 28,206 of VBGT01000036.1, forward strand.
CCTGTCCTTGACGCAGGACGGTCGGCTGATGGCCTTCTTCGACGGTCCCGGCGGAACGCAGGTGCCCGACTCGGTCATCGACGCCGTGTCGCGCTACTACCGCGAGGCGAACGCGAACCATGGCGGCGCGTTCGCGACCTCGGAGCGATCCGACGCGATCGTCGAGAACGCCCACGCGGCACTCGCCGATGTGCTCGGCGTCGACGCCGACGAGGTCACCCTCGGCCCGAACATGACCACCCTGACGTTCCATGTGTCGCGCTCGATCGCCGCGACGCTTCGGCCGGGCGACGAGATCGTGGTCACCGGCCTCGACCACCAGGCGAACGTCGACCCGTGGATCGCCGCCGCCCGTGACAGCGAGGCGATCGTCCGCACCTGGGAGCCGGATCTGGCCGACTGCACCCTCCGCCTCGACGCGCTCGACGAGCTGCTGAACGAGCGCACTCGGCTCGTTGCCGTTGGCTGGGCCTCGAACGCCGTCGGCACCATCAACCCGATCCGAGAGATCGCGGACCGCGCCCACAGGGCGGGTGCGTGGCTGTACGTCGATGCGGTGCACGCGGCGCCGCACCTGCCGCTCGACGCACGTGCGGTCGATGCCGACTTCGTCGCCTGCTCGGTCTACAAGTTCTTCGGGCCGCACCTCGGCGCGCTGTATGGTCGGCGCGCGATCATGAATTCACTGCCCGCCTACAAGGTCGGGCCGGCGGAGCATCGGTTCGAGACCGGCACCGGCAATCATGAGGGCGACGCCGGCGCCGTGGCGGCGGTCGACTACCTTGCGGACCTCGGCGCTCGATTCGGCGGGGCCGCCGGTGGCGCCTCGCGGCGTGAGCGCCTGCTCGCGGGCATGCGTACGATTCGCGCCTACGAGCTCGACCTGTATCGGTACCTGGCGGGCCGGCTCGGCGAGCTCGATGGGGTGCGGATCCTGGGCCTGACCGCCGCCGCCGATATGGAACGGCGCACGCCCACCGCCGCGATCTCGATCCAGGGCGTCAGCCCCCGAGCGGCCGCCGAGGAGCTCGGCCGGCGTGGCATCGCGGTCTGGGACGGCGACTTCTACGCAACCGGGCTCATCGAGCGGCTTGGCTTCGCGCCCGACGGCGTCGTGCGCATCGGGCTGACTCACTACAACACGCGCGCCGAGATCGATCGGCTGATCGAGGAGCTCGCGGGTCTGCCCGCCGCGACCGGCGCCCCGGCCTGAGCCCGGGGGCCTACCGGATCGTGTACGCCGACTCGGCCGTCGACGCGCCGACGCCGGGGGCGAGCTCGAACTGGAGCACCGCAGGCTCCCACCGGTAGGACCCCGGCGAGACGACGCGCGCCGCGTACTGGTACACATGGCTGAGATCGCTCGGCGCGGCGCACCACGACACGCGTTGGGCGTCGATCGAGTACGGCCCGTTCACGAGCACCGGCCCTTCAGCGTCCGCATCGCCCGGCCAGCCTGCCGTGGCGGTCACCGCCGAAAGCCCTGACGGCGTCAGATCGACAAGGCTGTAGCAACCGGGCGCGGACTGCGGCCCGAAGGTCACCGTGATCCGGACATGGACGAGGCGGTCATCGGGCGCGTCGCTGCCGGGCGTCACCGTACGCTGGACCGAGATCGACGAGCTCGTCGGCAGCTGGACGTCGCTCGACGTCCAGGTGGTCACGACGGCCAGCTCGCCCTTGAGGCGCTCGAGCCTCAAGGTGGCTCTCTGCGTGCTCGTCAGGACGAGCGTGTAGCCACCGCCAGGCGGGAGCTGGACCTCGTGCCGCTCGCCCGCCACGGTCCAGGCGAACCGCCCCGGGTCGCGCGACAGCCGGTCGAGCATGCCCGTCGCGTAGCCGATCTGTTCGAGGGAGAACACGCGCTCCCTGGAGGGCACCTCGGAGAGGTATCGGGACACCTCGTTCGCTATCGGGTCGCCGAGTCGACCGGCGAGGAGCAGTAGCAGCCCAGATGCCTCGAGCGAATCGTCGAGCGTCGTGCCCGTCGTCAGCCGGACCCACGGCCCGAGCCGCTGGCCTGCCGATTCCAGGAGGTCGCGTTCGATCTGCCGCGCGGCAGCCTCATCGCCCGAGGCGGCAAGGCCGAGGGCGAGCCACAGCCGCTCGCGGACCGTGAGCGATGACGCGTCGTACGCGCGCAGCTCGGCGCTGACATCCTCGCCGAGGCCGGCGAGCCCCGCGAGCGCGACGATCCTTCGTTCGCGCGTTGCCTGCTCCTCGTCCGCCCACGTCCGCAGGGCTGCGACGAGGGAGCCGCGATCGAGCATGTTCGGTACGGACAGCGCTGCCCGCGCGCTGAGGAACAGGTCCGTCGAGCTGTAGGGCAGCAGGGCGATCCCTTCGTGCTGGTAGCGCGACGAGTCGAAATCGATCGTCGGGAGGTTCGCCGGCGAGAAGCCGAACTCCTCGACGAGCACGCGCCGGGCGACCGCGGCGGCCGCCAACCGGTCGAAGCGGCCGCTGCCCGCCCAGGCGAGGTCCTGCAGCAGTGAGAGCAGGCGGCCGCGACCCGCGTCGGTGATGGCGTACGTCGTCAGGCCGTCACCACCCTGCGGCGAGAACCCTTCCCCGAGCAGGTCGTAGCTCGCGGATAGCCCGGTCAACCGGCTGCTCGCGACGTGGACCGTACGGATGAGGGCATCGTCATACGCCTTGCCCGAACGGCTCGCGTGCCCGGCGATCCGGATCCGATGATCCCCCGCGACCAGCTTCGGCAGGGGAACCCGTACCGGCTTGAACGCGACGCCCTTGACGGTGGTCGGGCCGAGTCCGAGGCTGGGTGCCTCGACCACGAACGAGACCGGCGTCCCGGCGACGAGTGCGCCACCGTATGCGCGGACCAGCAGGACCGGTTGCTCGCCCACGAGGTACTCGGGCGCCAGCACGGCATCGACGAAGAACGGGAGACCGACCGGGAGCTGCACCGACGCGATTCCCGAGTCGAGCTTGGCGGAGACCGCCGTGGCGGTGACATGCCAGCTCGTCAGATCATCCGCGAGATCGAAGTCGACGGAGCCGCGTCCGTCCGGGCCGGTCGTGATGCGCTGGAAGGTGATGACGTCGCGGAAGTCATCGCGACCACCACCGCCTGCTCCCCCGCAACCGCCCTCGTCGAGCCATGGCACGTCATGTGAGATGTAGGACTGCAGGAATCCGGGGGAGGTTCTCTGCATCAGGTCCGGGACCGGGTCCACGTCGGCGGCCAGGCCCTGCGTGTACAGCTTCTCGTCGACACCCTGGACGATGACGTCGGCGGCCACCGGATGGCCGGCGCGGTCCCTCGTCGTGACGGCGATCGTCGCATGCTGGCCGGGCTGGTACCGCGAGCGGTTCGGCACGAGCGCGATCGTCACGCGTTTCGTGTCCGGATCGACGAATGCCTGCGCGTCGGCGACCGCATAGCCGCTCTCGGAAAGCCAGACCGCCCGAACCGTGAAGCCCGGCAGATCCGCGTCGCGCAACGTCCGGCTGAACGTCGCCGCGTCCTGCAGGGTCGCGTCGAGCGAGCCTCGCTCGGCGACGAGGAAGAGGAACCGCCCGCCCGTCGCGACCTTCCCAGTGCCTTCGTGCATCGACACGGTGAACGGCTTGTTGAGCCCGACCTCGGTGCCGGGATCGTAGCCGCAGGCGATTGATCGGCTGTTCAGGTATGGCTGCCGCGACGCGTTCGATTGGACCGGCGGCGAGGCGTACACGGTTCGGATGAAGCGCCGGCCCTCGGGATCGGCGCTGCTCAGGTGGATCATGTAGTCGTCCGTTGCGACGGGCGCCGGCACCGAGAGCCGGAAGGTGCCATCGCTTGTTGAGGTCAGCGTCGAGGTGCCCAGGCTCACCTCGCTCGTGTTGTACTCGTACACGGGCACGACGCGCTTCTCGATGAAGTCGTACTGGGTGCCGACCTGCTTCTTCACCGGGACGACGTGGATGACCTCGGCTCGGATCTTCCCGGCCGCGATCGGCCGACCTGGGCCGTCGCCGTCGTAATCCAGCTGACCGCCGGCGTCGAGCGTCGCCTCCATGCCCTTGATGTCGGTCCAGGTCAGGGTGCCCTTGACGACGACACGCCCGCCGGAGATCGTGCCGTCGCCCGTCACCCACACGCGTGCGGGCACCAGGACGACGTTGGCAGTCCCGTCGATCTGGCCCTCTTCGGGGTGCGCGGGCGCCACGCCGACAGAGTCGGTGAGCCAGCCCTCGGGCGCGTAGGACGACGCCGCCTTCAGCGTCGCCGCAGCGTCGCCTGCCGCGCCGGACCTCGAATTT
>VBGT01000037.1 GCA_005889475.1 Chloroflexota bacterium
CCTCGTGATGAACCTGTCGCGAGCCAAGCTGGAGGACCTCGTCGGCGACCTGATCGACATGACCAAGGCGCCGGTGCAGGCCGCCCTCAAGGACTCCGGGCTCAAGCCCAATGACATCGACGAGGTGATCCTCGTCGGCGGCCAGACGCGCATGCCCAAGGTCCAGGACACCGTCAAGCTCGCGTTCGCCAAGGAGCCCCACAAGGGCGTCAACCCGGACGAGGTCGTGGCAGTCGGCGCGGCGATCCAGGCCGGCGTCCTCGCGGGCGAGGTCAAGGACGTCCTGCTCCTCGACGTCACCCCGTTGTCGCTGGGCATCGAGACGCTCGGCGGCGTCATGACCAAGCTGATCGATCGGAACACCACGATCCCGACGTCGAAGTCGCAGATCTTCTCGACCGCGTCGGACAACCAGAACCAGGTCGAGATCCACGTCCTGCAGGGCGAGCGTGACTTCGCCCAGGACAACAAGACTCTCGGCCGGTTCATCCTCGACGGCATCCCGCCGGCGCCGCGCGGCATCCCCCAGATCGAGGTCACGTTCGACATCGACGCGAACGGCATCCTCGACGTGCGGGCCAAGGACCGCGCGACGAGCAAGGAGCAGCAGGTCCGCATCACCGCCTCGTCCATGCTCTCCAAGGACGACGTGGACAAGATGGTCCGCGACGCCCAGGAGCATGCCGAGGAGGACAAGCAGCGCCGCGAGGAGGTCGAGACCCGCAACCAGGCGGAGCAGCTCACCTACCAGGCCGAGCGCACGCTCGGCGACCTCGGCGACAAGGTGTCGGCCGAGGATCGCGCCGAGGTCGAGCGGCAGGTCGAGGCGCTGCGCGAGGCGCTCAAGGGCTCCGACATGACGGCGGTGAAGTCCGGCATGGACGCGCTGACCGGCACGCTCAGCCGGGTCGCCACGGCGGCCTACCAGGCGTCGGCCGCGTCCGGCGGGCCGGACGGATCGTCCGGCGGTGACGGTACGGGCGAGGCGGGCGGCGAGGGCGGCGCCACCGAAGGTGAACCTGCCGGCGCAGGCGCCCGCTCCGGCGGCGCCGACTCCGGCTCCTCCGACGACGCCGTCGAAGGCGAGTTCAAGGAGGTCTAACGCACCGAGGTTCCGCCCTCGGGCAGGCAAGCAGAGCAAAGCGCCGCGGGCTCAAGCCGGCGGCGCTTCTCTTTGCGCGTGTGTCCACGAAGCGCGAGACAGCGCGCGACCGTCACCTAGAACTGGCACGGGTACTCGTCAGCACATCGCTAGCACCGACCCGCCTGGTGACTACCTGACGAGACTCCACGTCCGGGCCACGCTCAGGCCGTGGTGCGGCGCTTGGCGACCCGGTGACGAATAGTCGTCCTGGTTCTGGCTGACAGGAACCAGAGACCACGAAGCGCTGGCGTGTCCGCAGGCCGTGCGAGGAAGCGCCGCGTCGTCCTACCACGATCTGGGAACCGAGCAGCGAACGTCGAGGCGTGCGCCTCGACCCGCCGGCGGGATGTCCGGCTTTCGCCGATGACGAGCAATGCGGCGACCCGAGCCGGGCGCCACCCACCTGCGCGAGCCACTGAATCGGCGTGCCGGAGCTTTCGATCGAAGGTCGAGATGGTGCCCTGGACGTCGGGAACGACCGACTTGACCTCCACGACGAGAAGCGTCGCGCTGGCGGCATGCCAGGCGAGGACGTCGATCGATCCTCGTTCGCCAGGCGCGGCGAATGTCACCTCGGGCAGGCACTCCCAGCCCGCGCCTCGGAGGATCGAGAGGACCTCCTCGACGAGCGCGGCGTGGTCCGCATCGAGTAGCCGGTCGGCCGCCTCGCCCTGCCAATCGACGCGAACGACGAGTCGGGCGTCGAGCGCCGCCGCGACACGCTCGAGGGTGTCGACGGTCACTCGTCCGGCGCCACCGCGCTCGACACGCGCGATCAGCGACTGCGAAACACGGACCCGCCCTGCGAGATCGAGCTGCCGCCAGCCCCGGTGGATTCGAAGCGCACGAATGACGCGACCGACCCGCACGGAGTCCATGCCCAAAGCATCGGCGTCATGGCTTATCGGGCAGTTCGCCGGGAAGTCTGCGATAGGCTGACCCGCCCATGCCCAGGGCCCTCGAGGCGGTCGTCGGTAGCGTCCTGCCTGCACGTCTCGGCGCCGGCTTTCGCTGGCTGTGGTCCGCCTCAACGTTGACCAACATCGGCGACGGGATCGTGCTCGCCGCCGGGCCCCTCCTCGTGGCCAGCCAGACGCGCGATCCGTTCGTGGTCTCGCTCGCGTTCTTCTGCGAGTTCCTGCCCTCGCTCGTGTTCGGGACGTTCGCGGGCGTGGTCGTCGACCGAGCGGATCGACGCCGGATCATCATCCTCGTCAACCTCGTGCGGGCTGGGGTGCTCGCGGTGCTCGCGACGACCATCGCGACCGGGTCGATCAGCGTCCCGATCGTCCTGCTCGGGCTGCTCCTGCTCGGGACCGCCGAGACGTTCGCGGACCTCGCTTCGACGAGCCTGCTCCCGCGGCTTGTCCCGCGGGCGTCGATCGGGCTCGCGAACGCCCGGCTCCAGGGCGGGTACCTGCTCATGAACCAGCTGATCGGGCCGCCGATCGGGGCGTTCCTGTTCGTCGCGGGCATGGCCATCCCGTTCGCGACCGATGCGGTCTGCTACGCGCTCGGGGCGGTGCTCGTGTCGAGGATCGCGAGCTCGGTGGCGAGCGGGCCGGCGACGGAGCCGGCAGCCGAATCGGAGCCGGCAGGCGCAACGGCGCCAGCAGCCCCAACGGAGCCGCGCGCCGCGACTGCAACGAGTCCCGCAACGCCGCCGCCCGCCAGCTCGGTGTGGCGCGACCTTGCCGACGGCTTCCGGTGGCTGCGAACCAACCCACCGATGCGCACGCTCGCCCTGACCGTCGTCGCGTTCAATGTCACGTTCGGCGCCGCCTGGTCCGTGCTCGTGCTCTACGCCGGGGACCGGCTGGGCATGGACAGCGTCGGCTTCGGGCTGCTGACGACCGCGTCGGCGATTGGCGGGATCATCGGGACCGCCGCCTACGGAGCGCTCGAACGCCGGTTCAGCCTCGCCGACCTCATGCGGGCCGGCCTGCTCATCGAGACCGGCACGCACCTCATCTTCGCGCTGACCAGATCGCCCGAGGTGGCGCTCCTGACGATGGTCGTGTTCGGCGCCCACGAGGTCGTCTGGTGGACGACCTCGATCACGATCAGGCAGCGGGCGGTCCCCGACGAGCTCATGGGCAGGGTCGGCGGCATCTACACCGTGGGGCTCACCGGCGGGATCGTGGTCGGCACGCCGATCGGCGGCCTCCTCGCCCGATCGTTCGGGATCACCGCGCCGTTCTGGTTCGGCTTCGCCGGCTCGGTGCTGCTGGTCGCGGTCCTGTGGCGCGAGCTGCGGCACATCGCGCATGCCGGCGAGGCGCGCGCGGAGCCACGGGCCCAGGCCGGCTAGCCGTCAACCGATCGGGCGAGCGTCTGTCGATCGGGCGAGCGTCAGTCGATCGGGCCGCGCACCTCGGCGCCCCGGAAGCCCTCGATCTGGGCGGCCGACTCGGCGGCCAGCACCCCGGGGGTGACACGTGGCGGCCGCCGGGCGCGAGCGAACACCTCGGCCACGCCGAGGTCGGGGTCCATGTGCGGCTCGTGGGGCGCGCCGTAGATGAGCTCGGCGGGCGCGGCTTTGACGATGGCCGACGCGCACATCGAGCACGGCTCGGCATTCACCACGATGACGTACCCATCGAGCGGTGATCGATGGCCGGCTTGCGCCGCGGCGCGCAGCAGCTCGAGCTCCGAGTGCGCGATCGGGTCGCCGCCCGAGACCTGGCGGTTCGACGCCCGCGCCACCACGGCGCCGGACGGGTCGACGAGCAACGCTCCGAACGGAGGATCGCCGCGGAGGCCGGCCTCGGCGGCGAGCGCCATCGCCTCGCGGACCAGTGCCTCGCGATCAATGCCGATCATTCTCGGAGCGTAGAACTCGCCGTCCGGCGCCGCCCTCCCGCAACCAGCACCCGCCTGCGATCCGCCGAGTCCCCGGCTAGGATTTCACGGTTCATGAGCGAGACAAACGTGGCGGCGTCCGGCGCCTCCGTCGAGCCATCGCAGCCCAGGCCCACAGCCGAGCCCGCCGCCCGTCGCGGCCCGGGAGCCGATGCGGCGCCGCTGATCCATGCCCGGAAGCTGACGAAGCGATTCGGCGAGTTCACCGCGGTCGACGGCGTCGACTTCGACGTCCAGCCCGGCGAGGCCTTCGGCTTCCTCGGGCCCAACGGCGCCGGGAAGACCTCGACGATGCGCATGATCGGCTGTACCTCGCCGATCAGCGATGGCGAGCTCAGCGTGCTCGACATGAACCCGCGGCGCGATGGCCCGCGGATCCGGGCACGGCTCGGCGTCGTGCCCCAGCACGACACGCTCGACAACGAGCTGACCGTCCGCGAGAACCTGCTGATCTATGGGCGTTACTTCGGGCTGCCCAGGGAGGAATGCGCGAGGCGTGCTGACGAGCTGCTCGACTTCGTGCAGCTCAGCGATCGCGGCAAGGACCTCGTCGAGCCCCTGTCGGGCGGGATGAAGCGGCGCCTGACGATCGCGCGGAGCCTGATCAACGAGCCCGACCTGATGCTCCTCGACGAGCCGACGACCGGCCTCGACCCGCAGGCGCGGCACCTGCTCTGGGATCGGCTGTACCGCCTCAAGCAGCGTGGCGTGACCCTCGTCCTCACGACGCACTACATGGACGAGGCCGAGCAGCTGTGCGACCGCCTCGTGGTCATGGACAAGGCGAAGATCGTGGCCGAGGGCTCACCCCGCCAGCTGATCGAGCGCTACTCGACGAAGGAGGTCGCGGAGTTCCGCTTCGCGCCGGGCATCCAGGAAACGCTCGACGGGCAGTTCGACGGCCTGGCAGAGCGCATCGAGCGACTGCCCGACCGGGTCCTGCTGTACGCCGACGATGGCGAGGACGTCGTCGCGTCCGCCCGAAGCCGGGGCCTGCACCCGGAGACGGTCCTCGTCCGGCGATCGACCCTCGAGGACGTGTTCCTCCGGCTCACCGGCCGGTCGCTGATCGAGTGACACGCCGATGAGCGCGATCGCCGGCGCTCGCGACCGACGCACGACCGCGCCCCTCCCACCGCTCGGGTCGTCGTGGTCGACCGTCCGCCGGGTCGTGGAGCATCGCGCGCTTCAGTACCGGCGCACGTTCCGTGCGTCGATCTTCGGCTCGTTCGGCATCCCCGTGCTGTTCCTGACCGCAATGGGTTTCGGGCTCGGCGGCTACGTCGATCGCTCCCAGGACGCCGTCCTGCACGGGCTGACGTATCTCCAGTTCCTCGCCCCAGGGTTGCTCGCGGCCACGGTCATGCAGACCGGCTCGTTCGAGGCGAGCTTCCCGATCCTCGGCGGCCTGCAGTGGAACAAGGTCTTCCACGCGATGTTCGCGACGCCGATCCAGCCGAGCGACATCGTGTTCGGCAATGTCATCTGGATAGCGCTCCGGCTCGCCCTCGTCGGGGCGGTATTCGCCTTCGTGATCGTGCTGTTCGGGGCGAGCCGGTCGGCGCTGGTCGTGCTCGCGGTACCGTGCGCGGTCCTGACCGGCCTCGCATTCGCCACGCCGATGATGGCCTTCACGGCGACCCAGCGGACGCCGGATCGGTTCGCCACGTTGTTCCGTTTCGGCGTCACGCCGCTGTTCCTGTTCAGCGGCACCTTCTTCCCGATCGAGAGCCTGCCGTCGTTCCTCCAGCCGGTCGCGTGGCTCTCGCCGCTGTGGCACGGAGTCGACCTGTGCCGGCAGCTCATGCTCGGGACCGTCGGCGACACGCCGCTCCTCGCCGTGATCCACGCCCTCGTTCTCATCACGATCACGGTGATCGGCGTCGCGGTCGCGATGCGGACGGTCGAAGCACGGCTTGTGAAGGGATGATCCGGGTGGCCCCCTCGTGACCGCGCTGCGGCTCACGCCGATGTTCGCATTCGGCAGCCGGCGGGCGCTGCGCATGATCGAGCGCAACCTGCTCGTGTACAAGCACGGCTGGCTCGTGCTCTTCTCGGGCTTCTTCGAGCCGCTGTTCTACCTGCTCTCGATCGGGTTCGGGCTCGGCCGGCTCGTGGGCGACGTGACCGGACCCGGCGGCGAGCCGATCCCGTACGCGCTGTTCGTCGCGCCGGCACTGCTCGCCGCCTCGGCGATGAACGGGGCGATCACGGAGAGCACGTTCAACTTCTTCTTCAAGCTGAACTACGACAAGACGTTCGCGTCGATCCTGACCACGCCGATGTCGCCGGCGGACATCTCACTCGGCGAGCTGGCGTGGGCGCTCATCCGGGGCGGGCTGTACACGGTCGGCTTCCTGGCGGTGATGGTGCTGTTCGGGATGGTGCGCTCGCCGCTGATCCTGCTGACGCTGCCCGGCGCGCTGTTGATCGGGTTCGCGTTTGCCGCCGTCGGCATGGCCGCGACCTCGTTCATGCGCACCTGGCAGGACTTCGACCTGATCCAGCTCGTGGTGCTGCCGATGTTCCTGTTCAGCGGCACGTTCTTCCCGCTCGACAGCTTCCCCGAGGGCGCCCGGATCATCATCCAGCTCACGCCGCTGTACCAGGGGGTCGACCTGTTGCGGACGCTTGCCGTCGGGGTCGTCGGGCCCGACACGCTCGTCCACGTCGCGTACCTCACGACCATGGGCCTCATCGGCCTGGCAGTCGTGTCCCGGCGGCTGGACAAGCTCCTGCTCAAGTAGCGCGACGACGGCAACCGACCGCCGCGAGCTCCTCGTCGCGCTCGAGCGAGATGTCGTCGACTGCGTGCGCTGCCCGCGTCTCGTGGAGTGGCGCGAACGAGCCGCCCGCGAGGCGCCGCGTCGCTTCGCCGGCGAGACCTACTGGGCGCGTCCACTCCCTGGTTTTGGCGACCCGAAGGCGCGGATCCTGATCCTTGGGCTCGCGCCGGCGGCGAACGGTGGCAACCGGACCGGCCGCATCTTCACGGGGGACGCAAGCGGCGACTTCCTGTGGGCGGCCCTCCACCGTGCCGGCCTGGCCAGCCAGCCGACGAGCGTCCGTGCCGGCGACGGACTGCATGCGATCGACTGCTGGGTCACGGCCGCCGTCAAATGCGCACCGCCGGGCAACAAGCCGCTCCCGTCGGAGCGCAACAACTGCGCGCCGTACCTCATCCGGGAGCTGGCCGCGCTCGACCGGGTGCGCGTGGTGCTGGCGCTCGGCGCGTTCGCCTGGGACGCGGCGCTGGCGACGTTCGCGGCGATGGGCGAGGCGGCACCTCGGTCGCGGCCGCGGTTCGGCCACGCCGCGGAGGTGCGGATCGGCCGCCGGACGCTCCTCGGCAGCTACCACCCGAGCCAGCAGAACACGTTCACCGGCAAGCTCACGGCGTCGATGCTCGATGCTGTCGTGCGTCGGGCGATCGAGCTCGCTGAGGACCGCGCCGTTCGACCGTAGACTTGTGTGTCGATGGCCATCAGCGACTACTACGTGACCCTCGGCGTCGAGCGGACCGCCAGCGATGCCGAGATCAAGAAGGCATACCGGCGGCTCGCCCAGCAGTGGCACCCGGACGTGAGCCCGGACCCCGAGGCGGCCCTCCGGTTCAAGGAGATCAGCGAGGCGTACCAGGTCCTGTCCGACCCGGAGCGCCGGCAGCGCTACGACCTGTTCGGGACGGCCGGATCGGAGGCGGGCGCCGGCTTCGCCGGCGGGTTCGCCGACATCTTCGACGCGTTCTTCGGCGCCGCCGCGGCGGGCACGCGACGCGGCCGCCCGGCGGCCGGTTCGGACTTGCGCTACGACCTCCGGATCACGTTCGAGGAGGCGATCCTCGGCGCGTCGAAGGAGATCGAGTTCCCGGTCCTGGCCAGGTGCGAGACGTGCGGCGGCAACGGCGCGAAGCCGGGGACGCAGCCGATCACGTGCCCACAGTGCAACGGGCGCGGTGAGGTCCGAGGCGTCCGCCAGACGATGCTCGGCCAGATGATCAACGTAACCACGTGCCCGCGCTGCAAGGGCGACGGCAAGATCGTCGAGACGCCCTGCGAGACGTGCAGGGGCGAGGGGCGCATCGAGCGGACGCGGACGCTCCAGGTCACGATCCCGCCGGGCATCGACGAGGGCCACCAGATCCGCCTGTCCAACGAGGGCGAGGCGGGCCCTCGGGGTGGGCCGGCCGGCTCGCTCTACGTCGCGGTCCACGTCGCACCGCACGCGTCGCTCAAGCGCGAGGGGACCGAGCTGATCTTCGAGGCATCGGTCGGGCTGGCCCAGGCCGCGCTCGGCACGACCATCACGGTCCCGATCGTCGGCGGCGAGGAGGTCGTGGAGGTGAAGCCAGGCACGCAGCCCGGAACCGAGATTCGGCTCCGTGGCAAGGGCGTGCCGTACCTGCGCCGGGCCGGCCAGCGCGGCGACCTGCACGTCATCGTCGACGTCGACGTCCCGCATCATCTCTCGCGAGCCCAGCGCGAGGCGCTCGAGGCATACGCCAGGGCGACGGGCGAGATCGTGACCGAGGGCGGCCTGCTGGACCGGGTCCGGGACAAGCTCGCGTAGGGTGCTGCCCCGACCCCCGTCAGGACGGATCCCGTCGAGGCGACCGCGGGGCACGGGATCGGCCGGGCGGGCCGGCCGATGGCTCGAGCTGTCGGTCGAGGCCGACACCGAGGCTGTCGAGGCGGTCAGCGAGATCCTGGGGCGGGTCGCGCCTGCCGGCACGAGCGTCGAACCTGGCTTCGAGCTCGTCGAGGATGGCCTCGGCGCGCGAATCAACCCGTCCCGGCCCGCGACGATTCGCGCCTACGTGCCGGCGTTCGACGCCGCGCTGACGGGCCTGGCGACGGCCACCGTGACCGAGGCGCTCGGTCACCTCCAGGCGTTCGGGCTGCGCTCGATCGGCGACCTGCGGACGCGCATCGTCGAGGAGGCCGACTGGGCGGAGGCATGGAAGGCCCACTTCCACGTGATCCGGCTCGGGCGGCGGCTCGTGATCAAGCCGAGCTGGCTGCGGCATCGGCGCACGGGCGACGAGGTGGTCATCGACCTCGACCCGGGGATGGCGTTCGGGACGGGCCTCCACCCGACGACACGGCTGTGTCTCGAGGCGCTGGAGGGCCGGGCAGATCGAGGGCCGCTCGGTCGCGCCCTCGACGTCGGCTGCGGCTCGGGGATCCTGTCGATCGCCGCTGTCCGCCTCGGCGCGACGCGAGTCCTCGGCGTCGATATCGACCCCGTCGCCGTCGAGGCGACCATCGCCAATGCACGCCACAACCGTGTCGGCCGTCGCGTGCGCGCCCGCGAGGGCACGCTGCCTACCGACGAGGGCCCATTCGACGTCGTTCTCGCCAACCTCATCGCCGGTGTCCTGATCGAGCACGCGGCGAATCTCGCCACCGAGCTCGTGCCCGATGGGACGCTGATCGCCTCGGGCATCTTCGTCGACCGCGAGCCCGAGACCAGGGCCGCACTCGAGCGTGCCGGCCTCGAGATCGTCGGCCGCTGGTACGAGTCGGATTGGGTGGCGCTCGAGGCGTCGCGTCCGGGCTGACCGGGCCCCGCACCTACAATCCTGGACGTGCCCCCCATCGTATTCCCGGCCCTGTTGATCGTGCACATCGCGCTCGCGATCGCGCTTTTCGTGCCGTCGCTGCTGCTGCCATTCGCCTTCCGCGCCCGGCGCGGCTCGCTCGATCCGGCGAAGACAGGTCGGACGATGCGGACCCTGCTCGCGATCCAGGCGAGGGGCACGGTCTGGATCGGCCTCGGGCTCGCGCTGACGGGGATCGGGCTCGTCTCGATGCTCGGGTTCGCCATCCTCGCCCAGCCCTGGTTGCTCGTCGCGCTCGTGATCTACGCGCTCAACCTCGCGCTGGCGTACTTCATCCAGGTGCCGCGCCTCCGCAGCCTCATCGGGCTGGCCAATGGCAGCGACCCGCGCTGGCCCGCGCTCGCCCGACGGCAGCGCTACATCTCGTATGTGATGGCCGGGCTCGTGGGTACCATCGGCTTCCTGATGAGCACGAAGCCGGCCCTCTGGTGAGCGCCGAAGCAGCCGGCGCCCAAACGCCGCGGCGCGACCCGACCTGCCTCTTCTGCCGGATCGTCGCCGGCGAGATCCCCTCGACGAGCGTGGCCGGGGACGACACCGTGATTGCGATCCGCGATATCTCGCCACGCGCGCCGACGCACGTCCTGGTCATGCCCCGCGACCACATCCCATCGGCCGCGGAGCTGACCGACGCGGACGCGGACCTCGTCGGCCACATCTTCGCGATGGCCGCGGCGATCGCGCGCTCCGAAGGCCTCGCCGACGGCGGCTACCGCATCGTGACCAACGTCGGCGCGTGGGGCGGCCAGACCGTCGACCACCTGCACTTCCACCTGATGGGCGGCCGCGCGTTCTCCTGGCCCCCCGGATGAGCCGCGCAGTCCAGGCCGCTCGGCCCGCCGCCTGGATGCTGCTGGCCATCTCTGTCCTCGGCTGCGGCGCGTCCGGGCCGACGTTTCCGCCCGCCGGCTCGACGCCGGGCCCCCCAGGCGATGCCACTGCTGCGACGAAGCAGCAGGTCATCGGGGCCCTCGGCGCCGCGGGGCTGCAGGCCGTCGACACGGCCCGTCCGTACCGCCCGCCCGAAGGCGCGCTCATGACCGGCGCAGCGCGGTCGGTGCTGCAGGCGACCCTGCCGGACGACCCGGACCATGGCTACATCGTCATCTACTCGCTCGGCTCGGCCGTGGCGGCGGAGAGCGCCGCGTTCGACCAGGCCCGCTACATCGCCAGCGGGCCGGGAGCGATCCAGTTTCCGCCCGGCTCCCACTTCGTGCTGCGCATCGTCGGCTCGACCGTGATCTTCTTCACGTGGAACCCGGGCAGCGCTCCGGACACGCGAACCCACCTGATCGAGGACGCCCTCAACACGCTGGGTGTCGCGGTCCCGGTCGGGAGCTGACCGGGCTCGACCTCAGATCGGATTCACGGCGCCGACCCAGTCGCGCACCCGATCGCGTTTGACCTTGAGCGTGTGCGTGCGTGGGAAGTCGGACTCGGGCCAGAGCCGCCACCCAACGATCCGCTGGTTCGGACCGAGGGTGGTGTTTGCGGCCTTGACCGCCGCGTCCATCGTGGCCTTGACCTCGGGCGGCGGAGCGGCAGGGTCGAATGCGAGCGCCTCGCCCGCGGCACGGATCGGACCGCCTGGCGCGAGCAGGACCGCCTCGATCCGGCCGGGTGCCGTTTCGAGGATCACCGAGTCGCGCTGGCCGGCGATGCGCAGGGCGTTCTCGATGTCCTCGGGGTACACGTTGAACCCGTTGGGCAGGACGATGATGTCCTTCTTGCGCCCCGACAGGATCAGGCGGCCCGCCTGGTCGAGGTGGCCGATGTCGCCGGTCTTGTACCAGCCGTCCTCGGTGAAGGCCGCGGCGGTCAGCTCGGGCGCGTTCCAGTAGCCCTTGAACAGGGTTGGGCCACGGAACTGCACCTCGCCGTCGGGGGCCAGGCGCATGTCGATGCCTTCCGGCGGCCGGCCGACGGTGCCCAACCCGTGGTCTTCGAGCGTCGTACACGAGCCGGTCCCGGTCTCGGTGGCACCGTAGCCCTGGAGCACGGTGACGCCCATGTCCTCCCACGCCTGCTGGAGCGCCGGCGGCAGGAACGCCCCGGCCGACACGAACAGCCGGAACGACCCGCCCAGCTGCGAGTGAACGCGCCGGAACAGGAGCCGCCGGGCCGTCATCGGCAGCCGGCGAGCGATCGATCGCAGGCGCTCGAACAGCTTCGTCCGGCCGGTCTTCTCCACCTCGCGCTCGATCGCGCTCCAGAACAGGTCGAGGACCTGCGGGACGACGATCATCGATGTCACCCGGTGCTCGCGGAGCGCCTCGAAGATGACGCGCGGGTTGCGGCTTCGGACGTACAGCACGCTCGCCCCGACCGACAGCGCATAGACCAGCCCGACCGCCTGCTCGAGCAGGTGCGACAACGGCAGCAGCGAGACGATCCGGTGCTCGAGCGGTGGGATGATCCGGTGGAACGTGCGGTTCGACGCGAGCACGTTGTCGTGGGCGAGCATCACGCCCTTCGGCGTGCCGGTCGTGCCCGACGTGAAGATCAGCTCGACCAGGTCGCTGGCTTTCGGCCTGGGCCAGGCCGCGACCTGCTCCTCCCAACCGGCGGGGAGCGGCGCATCCGCTGCGTCCGGGGCCGCACCGATGGTCTCGACGCCGGTCGTGGCGATCGCGCCCATGCCGAACTCGTTCGGATCCGGTGCGTCGCGGCCGGTCCCGAGGATCAGGCGCTTGGCGCCCGATGACCGCACGATCCCGCCGATCGCGTCCGCTGACATGCGCAGGTCGAGGGGGACGATCACGAGGCCGGCGCGGATCGCGCCGAAGTAGGTCGCCGGCAGCTCGGGTGTCGACGGCGACCAGGTCAGGATCCGATCGCCCGGCTGCAGACCGAGGGCGCGCAATCGGAAGGCCGCCGCGCGCGAGCGCCGGTCGAGCTCGCGGTAGGTCCAGCTTTCGGTCGTCCCATCCTCGTGCCGGATCGCCAGCGCGGGTCGATCGCCGAATCGCGCCACCGCGTCGTCGATCAGGTCGAGCAGCGTCTCCATCGCCTGCGAGCGTCCCTCCTCCACCTCGGTGCCGAAGCCTACGACGCGCTCGGGGCGCGGGCGTCACTGCGAACCTCCGTCGGCTCGACACTATGTGCTACAGTGCAGTAGCACATTTCTCGAGAAGTTGAGGAGCGTCCGCCCTGAACAAGCGAGGTCGTGTGGCAGTCACCGGGTCGTTCGGCTTCACCGGCCGAGCCCTGACCGAGCGGCTCCTTTCAGCCGGGCACGAGGTCGTCACGCTCACCCGGCGATCCGGCGAGGGTGACCCGCTGGCGCAGCGGATCAGTGTCCAGCCATTCGACACGACCGACCCGGCGGCGCTCGTGGCGTCGCTCGCGGGCGTCGAGACGCTCTTCAACACGTACTGGCTGCGTTTCCCGCGCGGCACCTCGACCTTTGAGGGCGCTGTCGCCCGGTCGGCGACCCTGGTCGCGGCCGCTCGCGAGGCCGGCGTCAGGCGGGTGGTCCACGTGAGCGTGGTGAACGCGTCGCCGGCCGCGGACACCCCGTATGTCCGGGCGAAGGCCGCGCTCGAAGTGATCGTGCGCTCGAGCGGGCTGGAGTGGGTGATCGTCCGGCCAACCCTGACCTACGGTCCGAACGACATCCTGATCAACAACCTCGCCTGGGCCCTGCGCCGCCTGCCGGTTTACGGCCTCCCGGGCCTCGGGCGCTACACCGTCACGCCTGTGCACGTGGACGACGTCGCGCGGATCTGCGTCGAGGCGGCAGCGGGGCCCTCGGGCGTCGTGCTCGATGCCGCCGGCCATGAGACGATGACCTACCGCGAGCTCGTCGATCGTGTCAGGACGGCGGTCGGCAGCCGATCGCTCATCGTGCCGATGCCGGGTATCGCCGTTCTCGCCGCCGCGCGCCTGCTGGGGCTATTCGTTCGCGACATCGTGCTGACCCGCGACGAGATCCGCGAGCTGACGTCATCGCTCCTCACCTCGCACGAGCCGCCGCGCGGCGAGATCCGCATCTCCGAATGGCTGCCCGCCAACGCGGCCCAGCTGGGCCGCCGCTGGTCGAGCGAGCTGGACCGAAACTACTCGCGGCTGCCGACCGGCTGAGGCGTAAGCGCGGGATGAGTGCCAATCGCGACCATGCCGCGAGATGAACCGCCTCCGCCTCGGTCGTTCGCCACGTGCGCTCCGAATCCGCCTCGGCTGGCGGCAGGCGGACGTCGCCATCGCGGCGGGCGCTTCCAGAGCTTTTGTCTCAAAGGTAGAGCGAGGGCTGATCAGGCATTCGGATCTCGATCGCCTCGAGCGCATCTGCCAAGCGCTTGGCGCTGACCTCGATGTGCGGATTCGATGGCGCGGCGAGGCCCTGGATCGGTTGCTCGACGAAGCACACGCCACCCTGGTCGATCGGATGGTTGGCGAGCTCCGGGCAGCTGGCTGGGATGCCGCGCTGGAGGTCACGTTCAACGAATTTGGCGATCGCGGCTCGGTCGACATCGCCGCCTGGCATCCAGGCACCCGGTCGATCCTGATCGTGGAGGTCAAGTCCGTCGTCGCCGACGCACAGGGCACGCTTCTGCCGCTCGACAGGAAGACCCGCCTTGGAACGCAGATCGGCCGATCGCGGGGATGGGAAATCGAAAGCGTCTCGAAGCTGCTCGTCATCGCCGATGGATCGACAAATCGTCGACGAGTCGCACGCCTCGCCTCGATGTTCGATGCCGCGCTCCCTGTGCGGAATCGCGAGGTGCGGCGCTGGCTCCGCTCGCCGGGCGGCGCGATCGCTGGCCTCTTGTTTCTCCCGGATGCTCCCACCGGTAGCGTTCGGCGACGATCGGCAGCCCGACAGCGGGTCAATCGGCCATCCAAGGCCCGAATCCCTCCCGGATGACATGGCCGAATGGCGTCCGGGAAGGAATCTGGCCGCTTCGAGCGCCTCCGCCGGGTTTGTCCGCACCGAGTGCTACCCGGGGTGTCATCCGGCAAGGACCGGCCCCGCTGCTCGTGGAACGGGCCTCCAAAGGCGCTCCGCGGGTGTTTGACCCTCCAAAGGGCCTCCGCTATGCTCCGGCGGCTCTGACGCCCCCGAGGCACGAGCGCCACGCGACGAGGCCGTTGGGCCACGAGCCCGCCGCGAGATCCAGACGACAGCCCGAGGAGGTGAATCCCGGATTGGCAGAAGTTCGAGTGGGTGAGAACGAGACGTTCGAGAGCGCCCTCCGCCCGCTTCAACAAGAAGATCCAGCAGTCCGGCATCCTCGCCGAGGCTCGCCGGCGCGAGCACTACGAGAAGCCGAGCGTGAAGCGGAAGCGCAAGGAAGCGAAGCGCAAGAAGAACGCACGGACGCCGCAGGGCTAGGTCCCAGAGGGGCCAGCGAGCCCGGGCGGTCCCGCCCGAAGGTGCCGATACCGGTGACCCTCCGAGAGCGAATCCAGTCCGAGATCACGGCCGCGATGCGGTCGGGTGACGCGCTGCGGCGCGACACGCTGCGGATGGCCGAGAGCGCGATCTACAACGCCGAGAAACGCGAGCGGCGGACCTACTCCGACGACGAGGTAGCCGCGGTGCTCGCCCGCGAGGTCAAGACCCGGCGCGAGTCGGTCGAGGCGTTCCGCAAGGGCGGGCGCGAGGACCTCGCGAGCAAGGAGGCGGCGGAGATCGCGATCCTCGCCGGGTTCCTGCCGGAGCAGCTGTCGGAGGCCCAGATCTCGGCGCTCGTCGCGGAGGCGGTCGCGGCGACCGGCGCTGCCGGTCCGCGGGACATGGGCAAGGTCATGGGCTGGCTCTCCCCGAAGACGAAGGGCCGAGCCGACGGCCGGCTGGTCAGCCAGGCAGCGAGCCGGGCCCTCGCCGAGGGCAGCGGCACCTCGTGACCGCCCCATCGAGCCAGGCGCGCACCCTGCCGACCCGCCGCGAGCTGGCACGCCTCCTCGCCGCGTTCGGCGCCCTCGTGATCGTCATGACGCTCACCCTGGGCCTCGACCTGTCGCCCGGGCTCGAGCTGAAGTCCGGCGAGCTCGCGTCGTCCGACATCGTCGCGCCGCGCGCCCTCACCTACACGAACGACCTCCTCACCGCGCAGGCCCGACAGGCCGCTCGAGCCGCCGTCGAACCGCAGTACGACTACACCTCCGAGCGCGCGATCACGATCGCCGCCGCGCAGTTGAGTGCCTTCACCCGGCGCGTCGCGCCCCTCGACACCGCGTTCGCGCCGGAGACCTCCGCGGATGAACGCCAGGCGATCCTTGACGGCGTGCTGCCCGGCCTCAGCGCCGATGCGCGCGATGAGCTCATGAATCTTGAGCCGAGGCGCTGGACGCCGGTGCGCACCGAGGCCGCGCGGGTCCTCGATTCGACCGAGCGCAGCGAGCTGCGCGACACCCAGGTGGCGGATACCCGCCTGCGGCTCTCGGCGCAGATGGCAGGTGGCCTCTCGGACAAGGAGCGCGGCCTCGCGGCCGAGCTGATCGGTCCGCTGGTCGTGCCCAACAGCTCGTTCTCGGCGGATCGCACTGAGCTGGAGCGGGACCGCGAGGAGGCGGCGGTGCCGCCCGTCGTCGAGAGCATCGTCCAGGGCGAGGTGATCGTCCGCGGCGGCACCAAGGTCGACGACCTCGACATCACCCGGATCCATGCCCTCGGCCTGGACGTGCAGCGGCTCGACATCGCCGCCCTGGGTGGCTGGTTCCTGCTGTGCGGCCTGCTCGTGGCGATGATCGTGGCCTGGCTGCGCATGTTCCGGCCGGAGTATTGGCACCGGAACAACGTCGTCGTCCTGATCTGGCTGCTGATCACGTTCGCGACGTTCGCGCTGCAGCTGACCGCCGGCCGGCCCGCTCTGCCGTTCATCCTGCCCACGGCCGCGATCGGGCTGCTGGTGGCCGTCCTGCTCGACGCCGAGACCGCGATCCTGGTCTCGGCGGTCGTCGCGATCATCGCCGGCGCGGTGAATGGGCCGTCGCTCGAGCTCGGCACGTACGCGTTGCTGGGCGGCCTCGCCGGGATCCTGGCGATCCGACGCGGCGATCGGCTCCAGAACTTCATCCAGGCCGGCGCCGCCATCTTCGTCGTCCAGGCGGTGGTCGTTACCGCCTTCTCGTTGCTCGGCGAGCGCGACCTGAC
Source organism: Chloroflexota bacterium (assembly GCA_005889475.1). Classification (GTDB taxonomy): domain Bacteria; phylum Chloroflexota; class Limnocylindria; order Limnocylindrales; family CSP1-4; genus UBA5189. The sequence continues at coordinate 16,726 of VBGT01000037.1, forward strand.
GGGCATCGTCCAGCTGATCGGCGCGGCAGCGCTGTCGGCGGGTGGCGCAGCGGTCGCGGCCGTCGGGTCGTTCGCCGTGCTCGGCAGCGTCTTCGGTCTGCTCACCGTGTTCCAGCTGCTCGAGCTGGCCAACCCGTCGCAGCCGCTGCTCCGCCGGCTGCTCGTCGAGACGCCGGGGACGTACCACCACTCGCTGATGGTTGGCAACCTCGCCGAGCGGGCGGCCGAGGCGATCGGGGCCGACCCGCTGATCACGCGCGTCGCGGCCTACTACCACGACGTTGGCAAGCTCGCGAACCCGGCGGCGTTCATCGAGAACCAGTCCGGGGGCGAGAACGTCCACGACGAGCTGGAGCCTGAGGACTCGGCCCAGATCCTCAAGCAGCACGTCGCCGATGGGATCGACGTCGCCTATCAGTCGCGGCTGCCGAAGACAGTCATCGCGTTCATCCCGCAGCACCACGGGACGGCGATCATGAGCTACTTCTACGCCAAGGCGCGGGAGGAGGCGGCGGCGCCATACGGCGGCCTCGAGACGGTGGAGGGCCTGCACGCGGCCGACGCGGTGGACCAGCGGCGGTACCGCCACGCGGGGCCCAAGCCGCAGTCACGCGAAGCGGCGCTGCTCATGCTCGCCGACGGGGTCGAGGCGTCGGTCCGCTCGCTGTCGTCACGCGACGAGCCGGCCATCCGATCGATGGTCGCGAGGATCATCCTCGAGCGGCTCGAGGACGGCCAGTTCGACGAGTGCGACCTGACGCTGCGCGACCTGAATCGCATCCAGGAGGCGTTCGTCAGCCAGCTCCTCGGCATGTACCACCAGCGCGTGGCCTACCCGCAGAGCAAGGTCGTCGAGATCGAATCGCGGCGCGCAGCGGGCGGAGGTGGCACGCGGGCGTGAGGATGTTGTGCACGGGTCACAGACGCCGCGTCCTTCCCGGATTCTCCCGCTGGTAGCGTTCGCCGGATGCGGCCGCCGAGATTGCGCGGCCGATCGCAAGAATCATCCCGAGCCACGCTCAGGCCGGGATGAAATGGCGGTGCGAGAGCCCTGGTGACTGTCAAATCGGCGTCGAATGCCACCGGGGGGAGCGTCCGGGAGTCGCTTGATCGGACGCGGCACTTGTACCGCCGGCCGTGGCGGGTCGATGTCGTCACCCGGGCCGGCGTGCGCTCACCAATGCCCTCGACCCGGATTGCGGGAACCGTCGCCCGAGCGCTGGATGCGGCCTCGGCGCCGACGCCTGGCTCGGTCACGATCGTGCTCACCGACGACGTCGAGCTGGCGGAGCTCAACCGGGAGTACATGGGCGTCGATGGCCCGACCGATGTGCTCTCGTTCCCGATGCTGCCGCCCTCGGCGTTCGGTCACGGTGCAGCAGGCCCTCCCGAACGCCTCCGGGTTCCCGCACAGGGCCGCCGGACGCACATCGGCGACGTCGCCATCTCCGTCGAGCGCGCGATCGAGCAGGCCGAGGTCGGGCGAGGCGGTCAGACCGGCGACGTGCGTTGGTCCGCGGCTGACGAGCTGCGCCTCCTCGTGACCCACGGCACGCTCCACCTGTGCGGCTGGGATCACGCAGGTACGGCCGAGGAACGGGCGATGCGGGAGCTGGAGCGCCGGCTGTTGGGGACATGACGGGCATGAAGCCGACCGCGAAGCGTGCCGTTCTGTACCTCGACGTTCGAGAGGTCGATCGACGAGGTCGGTGAGGCCGCCGGGCCATCCCCCGGATACCATGGGCGCGAGCCCCTGGACCGTCGTCCCGGGGCCGTTCGTGCTGTCCGCATCGCGGTGAGCCCGTGGGCGGGAGCGGAGGTTCGTGATCAACAAGATCGTCGTCGGGCTGGGCAACGCCGGCGAGCAGTACCGACAGACCCGCCACAACGTTGGCTGGCTGGTCCTCGACCGCCTGGCAGATCGGGCCGGGTGGTCCGGGCGCGGGCGGAATCGGGACGCCTCGGCGATCGTCGGCGGCCGCTTCCGCGGCCTCGACCTGCTCCTCGTCAAGCCGCAGACGTATATGAACGAGTCGGGGCTGGCGGTGCGCAAGGTGCTCGCGCGCGAGCGGGCGCCGCTGACCGAGATGCTCGTCGTTGTCGACGACTTCGCCCTGCCGTTCGGCAAGCTCCGCTTCCGCGAGGGCGGTGGACCGGGCGGGCACAACGGGCTGCGCTCGATCATCGGCGAGCTCGAGTCGGAGGCGTTCAGCCGGCTGCGCATCGGCATCGGCGCGCCGGACGGCGGGTTCGTCGATCACGTGCTGACCAGGTTCGAGCCCGACGAGCGCCAGCGGCTCGACGAGCTGCTCGACGCCGCCGCCGACGCCGTCGAGGCATGGGCACGGGAGGGGACGAGCAAGGCCGCGACCCGGTTCAACGCCTTCGAGCTTCGCCCGGCCGACGAGGACCGGCTCGCGCCACCCGGTGATGTCGATGGGCCCCCGGGGCCCGACGGCGTCCGGCGGACGAAGACCGGCTGGCGCCGGGTCCTGTCGCGTCGCCGTGGTCCGGACGAGGGCGGGGAGTGAGCAGCCGAACGCCGCTCCGTGGCAGGAAGGGCTGGGAGCGGCGCCTCGCCGATCAGGCGACGGAGCGATCGACCGCGGTCGTCGAGGGCGTGGCGAAGCCCCGGCATGGGGTCGGTACACCCGAACTTCGCCCTGCGCCGGGGATCGGCGCCGGCCCTGCTGCCGGACGGGCGGGCCCCGGCAGGCGGATCCCGAACCTGGCCGGCCTGCCGCGGCTCCTCGACGGCACCGGCGCGTTCGAGACGTTGCGGGAGCGGCTGGGTCCGACGGCCCCGCCCGCATCGAATGCGGGCCGGCACGCGGGCGTCACATCCGTGCCGCACGGCGCCAAGAGCTTCGTCGCCGCGGCGCTCGCGCTCGTGGCCGGCGAGCGTGTGTGCTGGATCGCGCGTGACGCGGAGATCGGCGACCGCGTCGCGGAGGAGCTCGGGGCTTGGGTCGGCGATCCCGCCGCGGTCGCGGTCCTCGAGCCGCGGACGGCGCTGGCCTACGAGCGCAGCGAGCTGGTCGCGGACGAGACGGCGGCGCGTGTCGCCGCGCTGTCGGCGTGGCGGGCCGGGAAGGCCAAGGTCCTCGTGGCGAGCGTGCAGGCGCTGCTCCAGCACACCCTCTCCCCGGGTGATCTGCCCGACGAACCGCTCGAGCTGCGCGTCGGCGCCCGCCACGCCCAGGGCGCGCTGCTGCACGAGCTGTTCCAGCTCGGCTATGCGCCCGTGCTCGAGGTCGCCGGGCGCGGCGAGTTCGCGCGCCGCGGCGGCATCGTCGATGTGTTCCCGCCGTCGGCCGAGCTGCCGGTGCGCGTCGAGTCCTTCGGCGACGAGATCGACTCACTCCGCGCCTTCGACCCGACCGACCAGCGCACGACCGGCAGGGTCGATCGCGTGGTGCTGCTTCCGGCCTCGGAGTTCCTCGTGCCCCAGGCCGGTGCCCAGGCGCTCGCGGAACGGCTGGGAGCGCTGCGCAAGCGGCTACCGGAGCGGCTCGCCGGGGACCTGGAGCGCCTCGCCGGTGCGACAAACGATGCCGCCACCGAGCGCACAACTCGTGCCGCGGCCGTCGGCGACGCCGCCGAGATCTGGGCGCCGCTCCTCGCGCCCTCGACAGCCCTCGATCACCTCGGGCAGGAGACCCTGTTCGTCCTCGACGAACCCGGCGACATCGGCGATGCGGCGGACTTCCTGTGGCGCCAGGCGGACGAGCGCCGGGCCGACCTCGTCGCCGCCGGCGAGCTGCCGAGGGATTGGCCGCCGACCCTCCTCCCGCCGCGCGAGTGGAAGCGCCGCCTGCTCGCCGCCCGTACGCTCGAGCTGACCTGGGAGTCCGAGGCGTCGGGCGCCATCGCCGGCGGCGGCGAGTCGTCCGGCGACCTGTTCGGGTGGCGTGAGCCGCAGCTGCCATTGGGTCGGAGTGCGCGGATCGCGGACGCGGTCGAGCGCTGGCGCGCCGACGACGGCTCGCAGCCGCGCATCGTCATCGCCTCCGACCAGGCGCCACGTCTCGCCGAGCTGCTCGAAGAGGCTGGGCATACCGCGGGCGTGACCGACACCATCGACAGTCCGCCCCCGCCCGGCGCGGTGGCCGTGGTCGATCGGAGCCTGAACGGCGGCTTCACCGGCGGCCCAGAAGGACTGGTCTTCGTCACCGATCGCGAGCTCTTCGGGAACGTCCGCGTCCGCCGGCCGAAGGCGATGCGCCGGGTCGTGCCTCGGGACATCCTCGAGCGGCTGACCCCGGGCGACCTCGTCGTCCACATCGATCACGGCATCGCTCGCTACGAACGGATGCTGCGCCGCAGCTCCGGCCTCGGCGACGAGCGTGACTTCCTGGAGATCGGTTTTCAGGGCCAGGACCGGATCTTCGTCCCGGTCGAGCAGATCGGCCGGATCTCGAGGTATTCGGGCGGGGAGCATCCGAGCCTCTCGAAGCTCGGCGGCACGGACTGGCTGCGCACGAAGCAGCGCGTGCGGCGAGCGGTCGACGAGCTCGCCGAGGAGCTGCTCGCGCTGTACGCCGCCCGGGCCGAGGCGCCCGGGCACGCCTACCCGGACGACACGCCCTGGCAGGGCGAGATGGAGGCCGCGTTCCCGTACGAGGAGACGGTCGACCAGCTGCGCGCCGCGCTCGAGGTCAAGCACGACATGGAGGCGATCCGGCCGATGGACCGCCTCGTCGTCGGCGACGTCGGCTACGGCAAGACCGAGGTCGCGATCCGGGCCGCGTTCAAGGCGACCCAGGACGGTAAGCAGGTCGCGGTGCTTGTCCCGACGACGGTTCTCGCGGCGCAGCACCACGCCACCTTCGGCGCCCGCTTCGGGCCGTTCCCGGTGAAGGTCGCGCTGCTGTCGCGGTTCGTGTCGAAGGCCGACCAGGAGAAGACCGTGGCGGGTCTCGCCGAGGGCTCGGTCGACCTCGTGATCGGGACCCATCGGCTGCTGTCGCGCGACGTCCGCTTCAGGGACCTCGGCCTCGTGATCGTCGACGAGGAGCAGCGCTTCGGCGTGGCCGCAAAGGAGCGGCTCAAGCAGCTCAAGCGCGAGGTGGACGTCCTGACCCTGAGCGCCACGCCCATTCCGCGGACGCTCAACCTGGCCCTCGCCGGCGTGCGCGACATGAGCGTCATCGAGACACCGCCCGAGGACCGGCTACCCATCCAGACGCGGGTCGCCGAGGCGTCCGCCGGCCTGGTGCGCGACGCGATCCTGCGCGAGCTCGATCGCGGCGGGCAGGTGTTCTACGTCCACAACAGGGTCGAGACGATCGAGGCCCAGGCCGAACAGCTGCGCAAGCTCCTGCCCGACGCTCGCCTCGTCGTCGGGCACGGGCAGATGCCCGAAGGCCAGCTCGAGCGGGTGATGCTCACGTTCGCCGCCGGCGCGGCGGACGTGTTGGTGTGCACGACGATCATCGAGTCGGGCCTCGACATCCCCAACGCGAACACGATCGTGATCGATCGGGCGGACGCCCTCGGCCTGGCGCAGCTGTACCAGCTTCGTGGTCGGGTCGGTCGATCCTCCAGGCGCGCGTATGCGTATCTGTTGTACCGGCGCCGTGAGCGGATGAGCGAAGAGGCCCGGAAGCGCCTCCAGGCCATCTTCAATGCGTCCGAGCTCGGCGCCGGCTTCCAGATCGCGCTGTCCGACCTCGAGATCCGCGGTGCCGGCAACATCCTCGGCGGGGAGCAGTCGGGGCACATGGCCGCAGTCGGCTTCGACCTGTACTCACGGCTGCTCGCGGAGGCGGTCGAGCAGCGCAAGGCGGAACGGGAGAATCGCGCTCCCGTGCTGGTCCCGCAGCAGGCCGTCGTCGACCTGCCGCTCGAGGCGCACCTGCCCGACGACTACGTCCCCGAGGAGGCGCAGAAGCTCGAGCTGTACCGGCGCCTCGCCAGGGCGCGCACCCCGGGCGACGTCGCCGCCTTCCGGCAGGAGGTCATCGATCGCTTCGGGCCGATGCCGCTCCCGGTCCAGCGCCTGGCCGAGGTCGCCGAGCTCCGGCTCGCGGCGGAGGCGGTTGGCATCGCCTCGATGTCGCGCGAGGAAGGCCTGCTCGTGGTGCGCTTCGGCGCGGGGCTGTCGCGCGCCACCGCCATGCACCTGCTCACCCCCGGCTCGATGCCCGGCGTCCGGCATTCGGACGTGACCTTCGCCTCGAACCAGGTCCGGATCCGGCTGCCGAAGGACCCACTGAAGGGCTGGCAGCTCACCCAGGCCGTCGTCGCGAGGCTCTCGGCAGCCTGAGCGCGGGCGGCATTTCACCACCTCGCGCAACGTCCTGCCCCGAGCCGCGTCTCACAGCCCGGAGGAACCTGGGAGGGAACCGGCAGATGGGTCGCATCCTCGCGCTGTTGATGGCGGGCGCGCTCGTCGCGTGCGAGCCAGCTCCGACGGCTGCACCGAGCTCGGTCGCGGTGGCATCGCCGACCGCACACGCGACGTCGAAACCGACGTCGAGCCCACAGCCTTCCGCCGATCCGACGACCGGATTGGCAGGCTGCACGCCCACGGAGAACCCGACGTGGTCGGTCGCACGCCGTTGGGACGAGGCCCTGCTCGACGCGATCCGGCGCGCCCTCCCGAATCCGCCCGTCCATGCACGGAACCTCTTCCATCTGTCGGTGGCGATGTGGGATGCCTGGGCGACCTACGACGCCAAGGCCCGCGGGTATGTCAGCACTGCCAAGGTCCAGACGAGCGACGTGGAGCGCGCCCGACGCGAGGCGATCAGCTTCGCCGCATGGAGCCTCCTAAGAGAGCGCTTCCAGAAGGCTGCCGGGGGTGAGGACTCCCTCGCCGAGTTCGACGAGGTCATGAAGTCGCTGTGCTACCCGATCGAGCTCGCGGTCAGCGCCCACGGCGACGATCCGGCAGCGGTCGGCACTCGGATCGCCAATTCGGTCATTGCCCGCGGCCTTGAGGACGGTTCGAACGAGGCCAATGGCTACAAAGCGCCCAAGTACGCCCCGGTCAACAAGCCGCTCGTCGTCAGCTCTTCGAACCGGTTCACGCTGGTCGACCCCAATCGGTGGCAGCCCCTCGAGATCATCGGCGGCTTCTCCCAGAACGGCATCGCGACCGGGACGGTGCAGGTCGCCGTCGGCCCGCATTGGGGCGGGGTCGACG
>VBGT01000038.1 GCA_005889475.1 Chloroflexota bacterium
TCCTTCGCCACCGCATCGACAACGCTGAACACAAGGCCCCAGCCGGAGCCACCTCGGGTGCTGGGTCCGACGAGGAGTGCGTCGTAGGCGTCGCGGTCCGTGGAGGGCAGCCACTCGAACCAGCCGGCGGGCACGTCCATCGTGATCTCGCCCGGCCAGACATTCCCCGTGAGACGGTAGGTCCCCGGTGCCAGGCAGTCGGGGGTGCCGCCGCCCGGGCCGCACGCCGCGTGTGACGCCTGCTCCAGCATCGCCGGCAATGCCGGCGAGGCGGACGGCGCCACGGGCGTCGGGCTGGGCGAGACTGACGGACCGCCGGTCTCGCCGAGATTGGGCAACAAGTTGTAGCCGACGACTGCGACGACCACAACGGCCGCCGCGGTCATCGCCAGTTTCGTGTAGGTATTCATGTCGGACCTCCACGCCGGCCACCAGGAGCGACGCTGTGGGGTCGCGGGGACTTGGTCGAGCACTGCATCCAGGACGCGGTCCGGAAGCGCCGTGACGCCCTCCTCCAACCACGACCGAACGATCCGCGTGCTGTCGCGATCGGTGCTCATTGAGTCGCCTCCTGCGCTGCAGGTCGGGCGTCGGCATCGAGCGCCGCGCGAAGCCCGCGCATCGCGTGATGTAGTCGGGATCTGACCGTCCCGATCGGGACGCCGAGCGCTTCGGCGACCGTCTCGAGCGGCAGGTCGAGGTAGTGGTGCAGGACCACTACCGCGCGATGGTCGATGGAGAGCCGGCGGAAGCCGCGCTCGAGCTGGTCGCGATCGACGACCGAGCTCATCGCATCCGGTCCAGCCGGTTCGTCAACCGGAAGGACGCGGAGGTTCGGCGACCACTGGCGGGTGCGGCGGCCCTCGGCGTAACAGGCACGGACGAGGAGCCGATACGACCAGGCATCGAAGCGCGCCGGGTCGCGGAGCGTCGGGAGGTCCCGCCAGATCGCGAGCAGCGTCTGCTGCGTCGCGTCCTCGGCGAGGTCGATGTCGCGCAGGATCCTGTGCGACACGGCATGAAGTCGGTCGCCCACGGCGACGGCGAGGCTCGCGAAGGCCTCCTCGTCACCACGTTGCGCCCGAACCACCAAGTCGGTGTCCATGCCCCTCCCGCTGGAGCGTCGCTCGCGCGCGGCGCCCTCGACAGGTATGGGCAGGCGGACGGGCGCCGCGACTCAATCTTCGTGGCGGCGGCAATGGCGCCTGGGTCGGGCGCCCGATATCAGGCGGGCACGACGCTCCGAGCCGGGATCGGCGGCGCGCGACGCGGACCCGCGACGCCGAACAGCAGCCCGCCGAACAGCGCTGCGCCGATGGTCACCGCGACGAGCAGCTCGGCTGCACCGGTCTGCTCCCGCCAGTAGACACCGGCGAACGTCGCCGCATCGGTGATCCCGGCGTCCGCCAGCTGGTCGGGCTGGGCCGCGAGGTAGCGGTGGTAGACGCAGTCGGCACCCGTCTGGCACGTCGGACCCTGGAGGACACCGTTCTCGTCGACCCGGTTGAAGTCCGGGTAGCCCGTGTCGCCGAAGAAGAACAGCGCCTTGGCGCCGAGCAGGAGCGCGGCGAGGGCGAGCCCCGTCGTCGCGCCCGCGAGCAGGCTGTTGGGCAGGATGCGCCGCCAGTTCCCGCGGACCCGATCGGACCGGGCGTTGGCGTAGTAGCCGATGATCATGCCGCCCGGGATCGCGAGCAACATGTACGCGGGCTGGATCGGGATGATCAGCAGGAACGCGATGGCCATGGTGACGGCCATGCCCACGCCGACATACGCGGCGACGACCGCACCACGATCGACGATCCGGCTCATCGTGTCGCCGCGGCGCCCGTGCGAGCGGCGAATGCCGACCGACCCGCGTACCGCGCCGCGCCGCCGAGCTCCTCCTCGATCCGGAGCAGGCGGTTGTACTTGGCGACCCGCTCGGAGCGCGACGGCGCCCCGGTCTTGATCTGGCCCGTCCCCATTGCCACCGCCAGGTCGGCGATGGTCGTGTCCTCGGTCTCGCCCGAGCGATGGCTGATCATCGCGCCCCAGCCCGCGCCGCGGGCCATGTCGATCGCGCCAATCGTCTCGGTCAGCGTCCCGATCTGGTTCAGCTTGATGAGCACCGCGTTGGCCGCGTGCTCCTCGATGGCGCGCTCGATGAACGTGGGGTTGGTCACGAGCAGGTCGTCGCCGACGAGCTGGACGCGGCTGCCGAGGCGCGCTGTGAGCGCGCGCCAGCCCGCCCAGTCCGCCTCGCCGAGCCCGTCCTCGAGCGAGACGATCGGGTAACGGGTCAGCCAGGTCGACCAGAGGTCGATCAACTCCTCGGTGTCGAGCGTGCGGTGCTCGGTCTCGAGGCGGTACTGGCCAGGGATGTCGCCCTCGCCGGTCCCCTCCACGAGGATCGAGCTCGTGGCCGGGTCGAGCGCCAGCGCCACGTCCTCCCCGGGCCGGTAGCCGGCCCGCTCGATCGCCCGCAGGATCACCTCGACCGCCGCCTCGTTCGACGGCAGGCTGGGCGCGAAGCCACCCTCGTCGCCCTGCCCCGTGGCATGACCTTCCTCGTGCAGGATCGAGCGCAGGGCCCAGAACACCTCGGCGCCGGCGCGCAGCGCCTCGGCGTACGTCGCCGCCCCGACCGGCGCCACCATGAACTCCTGGAAGTCGGTCGAGTCCACGGCGTGCTTGCCGCCGTTGAGGATGTTGAAACAGGGGACTGGCAGGATCGTCGCGGCGTCGCCGCCGAGGTAGCGGTACAGCGGCAGGCCGGCCGCGGCCGCAGCGGCGTGGGCGCAGCCGAGCGACGCGCCGAGGATCGCGTTGGCCCCGAGCCGGCCCTTGTTCGGGGTGCCATCGAGGTCGATCAGCGTCCGGTCGATCGCCGACTGCTCGCTCGCATCGAGGCCGCGCAGCGCGGCCGCGATCTCGCCATCGACCGCCTCAACCGCGCGGCGCACGCCCTTCCCCCCGAACCGCCGCGTATCGCCGTCACGGAGCTCGACCGCCTCGTTGGCCCCTGTGGAGGCGCCGGAAGGCACCGCCGCACGGCCGAGTGAGCCGTCCGCGAGGACGACATCGACCTCGACCGTGGGATTGCCGCGGGAGTCGAGAATCTCGCGCCCGTGGACGCGCTCGATACGGGTGTCCGTCACGCGCCCGCCTTGGCCGCGACCTTCCTGCGCGACTTGCCACCGGCCTTGCCGGCCGGCTTGGCATCGGGCCGGTCCTGGAGCACGGCCACCCCGGGCAGCTCGCGACCCTCGAGGAACTCGAGCGAGGCGCCGCCGCCGGTCGAGATGTGGGTGAAGCGCTCGGCGAGGCCCTGTTGCTGGATGGCCGCGACCGAATCGCCGCCGCCGACGACGATCGTCGCGCCCGCATCGGCACGCGCAGCGAGGAAGCGCGCGAGCGCCCGGGTGCCGTGGGCGAACGAGGGGATCTCGAAGACCCCCAGGGGTCCGTTCCAGAAGACGGTCCTGGCCTCGGCGAGCGACTCCTCCATGAGATCCAGCGTCGCCCGGCCGACGTCGACGATGTGCCACGAGGCCGGGATCTTCTCGGCCGGGATCGTCTTGTACTCGGTCCCTCGCGTGACCTCCTTCGCGACGACGACGTCGACCGGGAGGATGACCTTGACCTTCGCCTTGTCGGCCGCGGCGAGCACGCGTCGCGCCTCCTCGACCATGTCGTGCTCGGCCAGACTCTTGCCCACGCTCTTGCCCTGCCCGAGCAGGAACGTGTTGGCCATCCCGCCGCCGAGGACGAGCACGTCGACCTTGGCCAGCAGACTGTCGAGGACCTTGAGCTTCCCGGACACCTTGGCGCCGCCGACGATCGCTGCGAACGGGTGGGCCGGATCCTCGAGCAGGCGCGAGAGCATCGCGATCTCGCGCTCCATCAGGAACCCCGCATACGGCGGCAGGAGCTGAGCGACGCCGACGGTGCTGGCGTGAGCGCGATGCGCCGTCCCGAACGCGTCGTTCACGTAGATCTCGGCGTACTCGGCGAGCTGGCGGGCGAATGCCGGGTCGTTCTTCTCCTCCTCGGCATGGAACCGCAGGTTCTCGAGGAGGAGCAGCTCGCCGTTACGCAGACGCTTGACGGCGTCCACCGTGCCGATGCCGAGCGCGTCGCCGGTGACGGGCACGTTCCGGCCGAGCAGCCCCGACAGCCGCTCGGCAACGGGCCGCAGGCGCAGCCCGTCCTGGACCTTCCCGTCGGGCCGCCCGAGGTGGCTGGCGAGGATCACTCGCGCCCCGTGGGTCAGGAGGTAATGGATCGTCGGGATCGAGGCACGGATGCGCGAATCATCGGTGACCTTGCCGTCCTCGAGCGGGACGTTGAAGTCGACGCGCACGAAGACACGCTTGCCGGCGACGTCGACGTCGCGGATCGTCAGCTTGTCCATGGGCCGCTCCGGCTGCTGTCGACCGCCGCCGTCAGGCGGCGCTGGCGGCGCGAGCCGGGAGCTTCGCGGCAACGAGGGCCAGGAGGTCCGCGCAGCGGCAGCTGTAACCCCACTCGTTGTCGTACCAGGCGATGACCTTGACCATCGTCCCGCCGAGCACCATCGTGCTCTCGCTGTCGATGATCGACGAGCGCGAGTCGCCCCGGAAGTCGGACGAGACGAGGGGCTCGTCGGACACCCCGAGGATGCCCTTCATCGGGCCGGCCGCGGCGGCGCGGAACGCGTCGTTGATCTCGTCCGCCGTCGTCGATCGGGAGACATCGGCCGTGAAGTCGACGACGCTGACGGTCGGCGTGGGCACGCGCAGGCTGAAGCCGTCGAACTTGCCCTTGAGGTCCGGGATCACGAGGGCGAGCGCCTTCGCCGCGCCGGTCGTGGTCGGGATGATGTTCTGGCCGGCGGCGCGGGCGCGGCGCGGATCCTTGTGGGCCACGTCGAGGATGCGCTGGTCGTTGGTGTAGCTGTGGATCGTGTTCATGAGCCCGCGCTCGATCCCGAACCTATCGTGGACCACCTTCGCGGTCGGTGCGAGGCAGTTCGTGGTGCAGCTGGCATTGCTGATCACGTTGTGGCTCGCCGGGTCGTACTTGTCCTCGTTGACCCCGAGCACGATCGTGATGTCCTCGCCCTTCGCCGGCGCGCTGATGATCACCTTCCGCGCCCCGGCCGCCAGGTGGGCGCTCGCCTTGTCGGCGTCGGTGAAGATGCCCGTCGACTCGAGCACGATCTCGACGCCGAGGTCGCGCCACGGCAGCGCCGCGGGATCCTTCTCCTTGAGCACCTTGATCTCGCGACCGTCGATGATCAGGGCATCGTCCGTGTGGTCGACCGTGCCCGGGTAGGCGCCGTAGGTCGAGTCGTGCTTGAACAGCAGGGCATTCAGGCTCGTGTCGACGAGGTCGTTGACCGCGACGACCTCGAGGTCCGGGGCGCGCTCAAGGATCGCCTTGAGGGATTGGCGGCCGATCCGGCCGAAGCCGTTGATGCCGACGCGGACGGTCATGCGTGGGTACCTCCTGGGACGGCGACCGGGCGTGCCGATCGCGGGCTCGATGCCGATGATGCCGGTGATTCGTCGAGGCGGCTCATGACCAGCGGCTGCGCCCCGGCGAGCGAGACGTCACCGCCGAGGCCCGCCGGGACCACGGTCACGTGGCGAGCGAGCACCTCGAACGCCTCCGCCTTGATCGTGTCGCGGACCTGGAGGAGGAGCCGCTCGCCCTCCGCCTCGGCGATTGCGCCGCCGATCACGATCCGGTGCGGGTTGAACGCGTTGACGTAGCCGACGCAGGCCACGGCGACGGCGCGCCGGGCACGGGTCATCAGCCCGACGCAGGCTGCGTCGCCCGCCTTCTCGCCGGCGGAGACGTCGACGGCGGAGAGCGCCTCGGCGCCGATGTCCAGCGCGCGATGCGCGAGGAAGGGTGATTCGCCGCGTTCGACGAGGGCCCGCGCGAGCTTGGCCAGTCCGGCTCCGCTGGCGAAGGCCTCGACGTGGCCGATCCCGCCGCAGCCGCAGCGCGGCCCCTCGAGCGCGACCGGGACGTGACCGAGCTCGCCGGCGAGGCCGTCCGGGCCGTGCAGGAGCTTGCCGGCGGTGACGATCGCGCCGCCGACGCCCGTCGAGACCGTCAGGTAGATGAAGTCGTCCTCGCCCTGCGCCGCACCGAAGGCGTGCTCGCCGAGCGCCGCGACGTTCGTGTCCCGATCGAGGAACGCAGGCAGGCCGAGCTCGTCGCCCAGCGCGGGCGCCAGCGGGATGTCGCGGAAGTCCGGGCCGAGGTTGGGCGGCTCGACGACGACACCCGTCCAGGGATCGAGCGGCCCGGGTGAGGAGACGCCGATCCCGGCGATCTCCTCGGCGACCTCGCGCGCCACGCCGTCACGCGCCGCCCGTGCCGCGATACGGCATTGCTCGACGATCGCGTCGGGACCCAGCGCCGTGGGCGTTCCCTGGTCGATACGGGCAAGACGGGTCCCGTCCGGCAGGACGACTGCGGCGCGAATCCGCGTCCCGCCGAGGTCGACTGCGATGACGGGTCGGGAGGACAGGGCGAAACCTCTGGTCTGCGATCGGGAAAGGGCCCGCGGATTCTAGCAGTCGGGCACTTCCAGCCCAGAAAGCAAGACCCCCGCCGGTTCGACCGGCGGGGGTCCAAGGTGCTCGGTGAGGAGTGGCTAGCCGCCGATCTTGAACACCTTGGTCCCGCACTTGGGACAGGTGCCCGAGAGCGCCTTCTTGCCGTTCTTCATCGTGATCTGCTGCGGGTTCTGGACTTCGACCATCATCTTGTCCTTGACGCAGTAGGCCTGTGCCATGGGTTCAGGTCCTCCCAAAGTCCCTTTGTGCCTCGGGCTTCGTGCCCGGGGTCACGCTTCGCTCAGAGCCCGAGCGACGGTCGCCAGCGATCCGTCGCTGCTGCCTGCTTGCGGCGGTCCATCTCGGCGAGGATCTGCAGGCTCTCGAGCCCCGTCTCCACGCAGGCCGCTTCCGCCGCGTCCTTTGCGGCACCTGTCACGAAGTCCCCCGTGGTGCGCTGCGCGTAGACCGCGCACACGACCCCGGCCCGACATCGAGCCAGCCCCGCGAGAACGAGCAATGCCGAGGCTTCCATCTCGAAGTTCATGACACGCTGGCGCGCCATGTCCTCGGCGAGATCAGGGTACCGGATGGGAAGCTGCGGGATCGGGCGGCCCTGCGCACCGAAGAACCCCGGTGCGGTGGCCGTCAAGCCCACGTGGTAGCGCTTCCCGAGACGTTCGGCGGCCTCGATCAGGGCGATGACCGCTTCGTAGTCGGCCACGGCGGGATAGCCGTCATGGACGAACCAGCTCGTCGTCGTCTCGAGCCGGACGGCGCCGGTCGTGATGACGAGATCTCCGAGGGCCATCTCCGGCTGGAGACCGCCGCACGAGCCGACGCGGATCATCGTCGGCCGCTGCGTGATCGCGAGGATCTCGGCGATCACGATCTCGACGTTGTCGGTGCCGATGCCGGTCGACACGATGGATACGCGCTGGCCACGGTACGTACCGGTGACCGAGGCGAACTCGCGATGCCGGCGCTCGAGCTCTACGTCGTCGAGCAGCCGGGCGATCCGTTCGGTGCGATCAGGGTCGCCGGGGAGGAGGAGGTACTCGGCCAGCTCGCCAGGGCCGAGATCAATGTGGTATTGCCGCTCCCCGACGGGAAGCGCGACGCGGTGGTCCGCGTTCGGCAACAGCCCGTTCTCCTCCTCGCGTGTGCCCGCGGTTGCGGAACTCGTTCAAGCGTAAGCGTGGCTTCGAACGAGCGTCAAGCCGATTCGTGCTCAGACGTGCCTGTCCGCAGCGTCGCCAGCCGATCGAGGAGGGCGACGCGGAGGCGGTGCCGGAGCAGCCGCCTCCGCAGGATCGTCGCGAGCACGGACAGTGCCGCGAGCCCCGCCAGTGCCAGGAGGCTCTCGGGCGCCGGGCCGCCACCGAACCCGCCGCTCGTGTCCGCGGCCAGCGCCCCGGCCCCGTTCCCGGCCGATGCGGTGGGCTCGGATCCAGCCGCCGGAGCGATCGGCACCGCCTGCCCGAGCGTGCCGACCCTCACCAGCGTGCCGGTCTCGTCGACGACCACGACCGGCGCCTCGTCGACCAGCTCGACCGTGCCCTTGGCGGCGATTGCCTCACCCTGCCGAAGAAGCGGCACGAGGTCGGCCATGCCGCCGCGCAGCTCGACCCGCGCGAGCGCGGTGCCGTCGTCGAGGTCGAAGCCGGCCTCGGCGACCCGGGCAATGAGGCCGCCGACGCGCACCCGGTGTCCGACGAGCTCCGCGATGGTCGCCAGGTCGGTGTCGGGCGTGACCGCGTCGGCGGCGCTCGAGGCGGCGGCCCCGTTGCCGCCGGTCCCGCTGCCCGCCCCGATGGTGCCGCCCGGCTGGCCCTCCCCCGCCGGCCCGATGGCTACGTCGGCGCCGGTGCGGGGCAGGACCGCGAAGCGGCGGTCGCTCGCCGTCGGGTATGGCCGGCGGACGACCCCGATCAGGGTGATCCGCCGGCCCGCCACGATTGCCGTCGACGGGATCCCCGCGCCGGCCTGGCCCTGGATCGGGGCCTTCGTCCCGTCGGCCAGGGTGATCTCTGCTCGCCAGCGCTCGCCCATGCGCTCCACCTTCACGACCGTTCCGGACAGCCGCACCAGCAGCCACTCGTCGCGCTCGGCAGGCGCCCGGTGCAGCGTCGCCGGCGCGATGGGCGTGCCGCCGGCGAGCACGTTCACGGCCGAGGCGGCGATCCGCGACGCACCCCACGCGATCCCGGTCTCGCCCGCGACCCGCACCTTCGTGCCCACCGTCGGCGCGGTCGCGCCGCTCGGGAGCAGGATCTCGATCGCCCCGGTTGCGTCCTGAACGACGATGCGCCGCCCGCTCGAGTCGAGCAGGTTCGCGCCGGCCGTGACGACGGCCTCGATGGTCACGACGGTCCCGTCCGGGACCGCGAGGGCCCTCGACACCGGCACGGTCACACTCGGCGCCCCGCTGGCACCGGGCGATGGGCTGGTGCCGGGGCTGCCGGACCCAGCCACGGCCGCGATGTCGCCTCGATCGCGGAGGTACAGGCGGTACCCGTCGAGCGCGCCCTTCCGCGAGGCCCGCTGACCGACGATTCCCGCCAGTCGATAGGCGCGGTCCTTGACGAGGTCGCCGGCAGCGACCCCGCTGGACCCGTCGGCGATCACCCGGAACGCCGTCCCGGCCGCGTCGACGAAGTCGACCGCGAGGTCGCCGCTTGTGCTCTTGCGAGGCGGGGCCGTGACGGTGCCAAGCAGCTCGGCGAGCCGGCCCTCGGTCGCCTCACCGAGTCGGGCGGCGGTGAGGTGCATCGGCGCCGGCAGGCTGCCCCGACCCGTCACCTTGAAGCCGCTGTTCGTGGGCCGGAGCTCCAGCTGGCCATATGGGTCCGCGAGGGGGCCTCGAACGAGCACGGTGGTTCCGCGCGCGGGCGTCGCCATGCCGTCGGGCAGGCGGATGGCGATCCCGCCGGTCCCGTCGGCGATCGCGATGAGGGGTGGGATCCCCAGGCGGCCCGCCTCGGCCGTGACGACGCCCGTGATCATCAAGACCGTGCCGACCGGGGCGCCGCGCGCCTCGACGACGTCGACCGTCGGCGGTGGCGTCGGACCGGGCGTCCCGGTCGGCGCCGGCGTGTGACCAGGCGTGGCGGCTGGCGTTGGAGCGGGCGTTGGGCTCGGCGCGGGGGATGGCGTGGGGGCAGGGCCAGGGGTTGGGGTCGGCGCGGCAATCGCACTCGGCGCCGGCGTCGGTGGGGACGTCGGGGCCGACGTAGGCGTCGGGCTCTCCGTGGGGAGGACCTGGAAGTCGCCTGTCACCGTCACGTGGATGCGATAGCCAGCGAGCCCGGTACCGCTGCTGTCGCGCTGGCCGACCGGCCCGACGGCGACCACGGCCGTCCCAGCGGGCACGGCGCCAGCGGCGAGGGCGGCGGCCCCGACGATCACGCGGACCTGCCCAGAGCCATCGTCGACCATGAGCCCGAGGCCGTCGGCGAGATCCGTCGAAGCGCCCACCGTCACGCCCTGGACCAGCACTCGCGAGCCCTCGACCGCCTCACCGATCTCACCGGTCACCCGGAACAACGGGGCCGGCAGCTCCTGCGCACCGAGCTGGGTGACGTCGGCGAAGTTGACGCGGAGCGTGCGCTCGGCGAAGCGATCGTCGAGCGTCCCCGTCGCCATGACGACAGTGCCTGCCGGCAAGCCCGCGGTCGAGGCGGCGTCGAGATAGAGGGCGATCCCTGCCGTGTCGTCCTGAACGAACCCTTTGCGATCGGATTCCAGCGCGCCGAGCCTCGTCGTGAGAACGCCGACGATGGTCGCGGGCGAGCCGTCCACGAGCCCGCGCGCGCCGGCAATCGAGACGACGGTTGGCGGAGGGGTGGCCGTCGGGGCCACTGTCGGCGTCGCGGTGTGTGTCGGAGTCGACGTGGGCGAGATCGTGGGCGCCACGGTCGGCTCGGCAGTCGGCGTGGGCTCGACGGTCGGCAAAGTCGACGGCTCGATCGTCGGCTCGGACGACGGCGCGACCGTGGCGGTCGGCTGGGCGGTTGGTTCAATTGTCGGGCCGGCCGTCGCTTCGACGCTCGGGCTCGGTGACGGCACGAGGCTGGGCGACGACACGGGCGTTTCGGTTGGGATCGAAGTCGATGTCGGTGTTGCCGTCGGGGTTGGCGTCACGATGGGTGATGCCGTAGGGGCCGGTGTTGCGCTCGCCGCTGGCGCGGGCACCGGCGGCGATGCGAGCGACTGCGGATTCGGGGCCGGTTGGCTGAACCAGTCGGCCGCGTTCGAGTTCGTATCGGTGGAGTTCCCGGCGAGGGCGCCGGGCTTGCGCTCGATGCTCGAACCGGCGGCCGGCGCAGCGATCGGCAACCCCTCGACGAAGGCATTCGTGGCGTCGCCCCAGCCGATTGCATCGACCGGTGCGCCGCCGATGGCACGCAGCACGATCGCGCCGCCGGTCGCGGCGAAGCCACCGCTATACGTCGCGTCGGCGACGCTCGCGTAGATCCCGGAGGTGTTCGCGATGAGCAGGTGGCGGCCCGGCTCGAGCAGGAGCGTCGCGGACCACGAGGCCTTTCGGGTCACGGTGCTGCCCGTGGACGTCGCGTAGACCAGCTCGAGGCCGGCGAGATCGACCGCGCTCGGGCCGACGTTGGCGATCTCGGCGAACTCGTCGGAGGCCGACGAGCCGCCCGTCTGGACCTCCGATACGAGGAGGGAGGAGACTGGCCAGGTCACCGCCCCGAGTGACGCGGGCGCGAGATTGGTCCCGGCTGCAAAAACCACGCCGCCAATCGACAGCACCACGACCAGCGCGGCCAGCGCCGCGACGCGAGTTCGCTCCACCGATCTCGACCTCCGGGCGGGAGCCGGCGAGACCGGGCGGGACGGCTGGCTGCGTTGTACCAGCAGCCGCTCACCTCCCGATCAACCGGCGCTCACCCACCGCTCACCACTCCACGCCGGTCGATCGCGGCGGCGTTACGATGTCGAGCCCGATCGAGATCGAAGGAGGACCCGTGGCCCGCGCCAAGCAGACCGATCGCGCCGAAGCGCGCCGCCGCTACCGGCAGACGACGGCCCAGACCCCAGGGGACGACGACACGGAGCTCGACTTCGGGGAGCGACGGCCGGATGCCACGTCAGCCAAGCCTGCCCAGGCCAAGCGCAACGAGCCGCAGCAAACTGGTCGTCCCGGGTTCATGGGCGCGTTCCGGCAGTCGTACCGGCCGCCGCATGTCCGCGAGGACCTCCTCGCGCTGCCGTCACTCGTGCGCACCCGCGGCTTCCTCGCCGCCATCGCGCTGGTCATCGTGGGCGCTGGCGTCGTCCTGGTCTTCCCGAACTACACGGGCTCGCGCTTCGCCTGGGAGCTGCTGGTCTGGCCGGGCTCGGCCCTCGCGCCGCAGCTGCTGGCCGGCTTCTTCGCGCCGCGGGCGAGCTACCTGCTCGGGCTGCTCGTGGGCATCGTGCAGGGCATCGTGTTCACCATCTTCCTGACCCAGTTCGCCGATCGGCTCGGAACAACGCTCCCGCCCGACCAGATGACGAGCCTCCTGAGTGTGTCGTTCCTCACGGGACCGATCAGCGGCGCGCTCTTCGCGGCGGCTGCGGCCTGGTACCGACGGTTCCTCGCCCTGTCGAGTCCGGCTCGTGCGGGCGCAGGCAAGGGCGGCGCGCGGCGGTCCTCGAGCAGATAGGGTCCGACCGGCGGCGAAGCGGGAGCCGGGCTAGCCGAGGCGGCGCATGCCCGCGTGGCCGAGCTGGCGCACGCCTGCGGGTGACTCGGGCCCGCCGGCGCGTTCGGCGACGGTCGTCAGCGCCCGCACCTCGTGGGCGATCACGTTGACCACCGAGGACTCGCGCTGGAGCTCGCCGTCGACCAGGAGCAGGGCGTGGCGGCGGACGACGCTGCGGAGGCGAGCCCAGGTGTCCGGCCAGAGCGTGACGTTGACCATGCCCGTCTCGTCCTCGAGTGCCAGGAAGACGGTCCCCTTGGCGGTCATCGGGTGCTGGCGCGTCACGACGAGGCCGCCGATGCGCACCGGACCTGACTTCCGATCGGCGAGCGCCGAGTTGGGGACGGCACCCAGCCGATCGAGCGCGTCGCGGAAGAGCGCGATCACCTGGCGCTTGGCGTCGAGCCCGACCACCGCGTAGGCATCGCCAAGCCGTTCGGACTCGCTGATCGCCGGCAACTGCGGGGCCGCGGTGGCCGGCAGGCGCAGGTCCATCGGGCGTCCGGCCGCCGGCGACCTGCCGCCGAGGCGCGTGGTCCTGCCGTCCATCCGGCCCTTCGTCGCACCGGCGACCTCGCGGAGCTGCCACAGGAGCTCGCGCCGCGGGCGGCCGAGCGAATCGAGCGCGCCGGTCCGGAT
Source organism: Chloroflexota bacterium (assembly GCA_005889475.1). GTDB lineage: Bacteria > Chloroflexota > Limnocylindria > Limnocylindrales > CSP1-4 > UBA5189. The sequence goes on from VBGT01000038.1 coordinate 12,884, forward strand.
CAGCCGCTCGATCGTCTCCTCGGGCAGGCCCGTGCGCTCGACCACGTCGGCCAGCGAGACGTACGGCCCGTGCTCGAGCTCGCGGTCGAGCAGCTCGGCGTGCTGCTCGCCGATGCCCTTGACGAGATGGAGCCCGAGCCGCACGCCCCAGCCGGTCGCGCTCTCGGCCGACCAGCGCTCGCGGGCCGCGGCGCTCGGGACGACACACGACGTCGCCCGCACCGGTCGCGGCCGGGCATCGATGCCGCAGCCCTCTGGGAGTGACTCGCCGGGATGGAGCGTCTCGTCGTCGAACGAGCCGTCGTCGCCCGCCGCTCCCGCGAGGGCCCACCCCGGCTGGCCGATCCACTCGGTGGTGGTCTTGTAGCTCGAGGTGTTGAGGTCGACCGGCAGCACGGCGACGCCGTGGCGCTTGGCGTCGTTGACCAGCACCTCCACGGGATAGAAGCCCATCGGTTGCGCGTTGATCAGCCCGACCAGGAATTGCGCCGGGTAGAACAGCTTGAGGAACGAGGACTCATACGCAGTCCGCGCGAACGCGGCGGCGTGGCTCTTGGCGAAGCCGAAGCTGGCGAACGCGGAGACCTGCCGGAAGAGCTCCTCGGCGATCTCCTCGGTCATGCCCGGCTGGCGCATGCAGCCGTCGTGGAAGCGTTCGTGGAGCTTCTCCATCTCCCGTGTGGATCGCCACGTGCCCATCGCCCGCCGGAACCCGTCGCTCTCCGCCGGCGAGAAGCCCGCGACCTCGATGGCGATCCGCATGACCTGCTCCTGGTAGAGGATCACGCCCATCGAGTCCCGCAGGACCGGCTCGAGGCTCGGGTGGAGGTACGTCACCGGCTCGAGGCCCTGCTTCCGGCGCAGGTACGGGTGGACGGCGTTGCCCTGGATCGGCCCGGGCCGGATGATCGCGACCTCGACGACGAGATCGTCGAGGCTCATCGGTCGCGACTTCGGCAGTGTCTGCATCTGCGCCCGGCTCTCGACCTGGAAGACGCCCACGGTGTCGGCAGCCTGGAGCATGCCGAACACCTCGGAGATCTCCTCGGGCAGGGAGTCGAGGACCACGCAGGTCGCGCAGTCGTGCTCGATCAGCTGGAGGGTCTCGTCGATCGCGGCCAGCATCCCGAGCCCGAGCAGGTCGAGCTTGATCAGCTTGAGCTCCTCGACGTCGCGCTTGTCGAACTGGACGACGACGCGGTCCTTCATCGTCGCCCGCTCGATCGGGGCGATGTCGATGAGGGGCGCGGCGGTCACGAGCATCCCGCCCGAGTGGATCGACAGGTGCCGCGGGAAGCCGTCGATCCGGGCGCAGCGGACATGCCGACGGTGCTGCCGCCACGTGCCTGCGGCCCTTGTTCAGGCTCGATTCTCGCCACCGAGCTGTGCGGGTCCGCCCTCCCCAGCCGATCCACGCCGATCCCGCCGCGGATATTCCCGTCGGTCGCGCCACTGCCCAGCGCCGCCGCCGCTGCACCGGCACCCGGCGTTCCCATGTTCACTCCGGCCCAGTGGTTCGGCCGGCCCAGCCGATCGGTTGATCGGTCGGTCGATCGATCCGGTGGGGCGGGCATGCCGCTCTCGGGATCGAGCTCCCGGCCCGTCGCCACGACCGTCGCCGGCGGGAGGAGCGCCTCGCTGGTGCGCCGATAGCCGGTACCCCTGCCCGCGCGCAACCATGCGACGCTCGCCGGCGTGTCGCCCGGACCACCCTCATCGTCCGCGCGCCCGCCTGGCCGGATCGACGGCGGCGACTCCGGTGCACCCTCCCACATCCCCGAGGCGCTTGGCCCGACCGAGGTCCCAACCTGCCAAATACCACCCGGGGGAGTACTCGGCAAAGACGACGCACCTTCCTCCGACTCGAGAGGAGCGTCAACGCCGGCAACTGTCCGGTCCCACGTTTGGGCCGGGATGAATTCGAGGTCCGCAGACGCCTGGATCCTGCCGTGGCTGTCGCCGAGAGCGCCTACTACTTCCGGGGGTGGTATTTGGCCAAGTCCGGCCGCCGCCGGGGTCGCGTCCGTGGCCTCTGCGTGGTCGGCGCCGATGGCCGCCCAGGCATCGGCACCAACCGGTGCGTGGAGCCATGCGAACGGCCGGGGCGCGTTCGGATCCACGGGCTTCGGCGGCTGGCGCCACGGCGGCACCTTCCCGACGAGCGGCACGCGGGTGTTGAGCTGACCCATCCCGTCGACGAGGCCGCGCGCCTCGGCGTCATCGGCCGCTGCCGTCTCCGGCGGCAACCCCTCGCCCGGCCGCCGGAAGAACTCGGCAAAGCCGCCGTCGGCCTCGAGGTCGCGCCGGACCATGACGCTGTCGTACGTCTCGAGGGCCTTCGCCACGCGGTCGACGAGTGGCCGCGGGAAGCCCAGCGCGTACCCGACCTCGCGCACCGCCGACCGCGCCCGGTAGGTCACGAGGTTGCAGACCATGCCCGTGTGCTCCGGGCCGTAGCGCCCGTACACGTACTGGATGACCTCCTCCCGGCGCTCGGACGAGAAGTCGATGTCGACGTCGGGGTAGGTGGTGCGGCCCTCGTTGATGAACCGCTCGAACAGCAGGTTGTGCTGGATCGGCTCCACGCGGCTGATCCCGAGCGTGTACGACACGATCGAGCTGGTCGCGCTACCCCGGCCCTGGGCCGGGATGCCCTGCTCCTTCGCGAAGCGCATCAGGTCCCAGCAGATCAGGAAGAACTCGGCGAGCCCGGCTCGCTCGATGACGTCGAGCTCATGGGCGAGTCGGTTGACGACCGCAGAGGACAGCGGGTGGTAGCGCTTCCTGGCACCCGTCCAGCACAGCTCCGAGAGGTACGAGAACGCCGTCTCGCCGTTGGGCACCGGGAAGCCCGGGAAGCGGTACTGCTCGAACCCGAGGTCGACCGTGCACGTCGCGGCGATCTCGCCCGAGGTCGCGATGCCCTCGGCCCAGGCGCTGGCGATCCGCGCACTCGAGGTGCCGGCGTGCCCATCCGAGGTGCCGGCGTGCCCATCCGAGGTGCCGGCGTCGGCCGGCGGCAGCGCGGCGAGCTCCGCCGCGGACTTCAGGTACGACTCGCCGTCGGGCCGGCGCAGGTCGCCCAGCGTGTCGAGCGCCCGGCCGTGGAAGATGCAGGTCAGGACGTCGTGGAGCTCGCGGTCCTCGGGCCGGGCGTAGTGGACGTCATTGGTCACGACGACCGGCAGGCCGAGCTCGTCGGCAAGGACCACGTGCTCCGAGACGAGCCAGTCGTCGTCGAGCAGCAGGTGGTGTGACAGCTCGACGAAGAAGCCGGCAGTGGCAGGCGACTCGCCGCCGCGTCCCCTCGCCGTGCCGGCACCGCCGAAGAGGCTCGTGTAGCGCGCGGCGACGGCGCGCGCGCCGTCGCGGTCGCCGACGCGGAGTCGTCGCGCGATCTCACCCTCGCGCCCGCCCGAGAGGGCGAGCAGGCCCTCGGTGTGCCGGGCGAGGAGCGCCTGGGTGAACCGCGGCACGCGCTTGGTCCCGTCGAGATTCGCGCGGGAGACGAGCCGGCACAGACTGCGATAGCCCGTCGCGTCGCGCGCGAGCAACACGAGATGCGGGCCGCGCTGCCGCTCACCGATTCCGCGCAGGTCCTCCTTGACGACGTGCCGATGGCCGGGCAGCCGGGCGCGCGCCGGGCGTGGTCGCGCCGGCATGCCCTCGATCGCCTCGCTCGCGAGCCCGGTGATCGGCCCGGGAGGCCCCGGCGCCGGGCCGCGCCCGCGCAGTCGTCGGCGCGCCGGCAGGACGATTCCGTCCGGGTCGGGCGCGGCGGCGTCCTGGAGCTCGATCTCGATCCCGATGATCGGGCGGAGCCCGACAGCCTCGGCTGCCGTGGCAAAGCGCACGACGCCGTACAGCCCGTCGTGATCGGTCACGGCGAGCCCCGACAGGCCCAGCGCAGCCGCTCGCTCGGCCATGTCCTCGACCGGCGAGGCGCCGTGGAGGAACGAGAAGTTGGTGTGGCTGTGGAGCTCGGCGTAGGTCGACGACATGAGGCCCGACTGGCTCTCCCGAACCGAAGGGGGCCCGTCAGTATAGAACAAACGTTCTATCAGGAACCGCGCAACACGATGTCGAAACGTCTCGTCTGAGAGCCGTGGAAACCGACCCACGCAGCCTGGCCGCCGTCCTGACGAGGACCGCCGCGATGCTCCTGCTCGCGGTTCTCCTCATCCTCGTCCTCCTCCCGGCGGCCCTGGCGGCGAGCAGCCGGTAGCCACGATCTTCGATCCCGGGGCGTCACCCGGGATCTGGCGAGGGCAGGCCCAGTGCCAGCCGTCGACCGGTCGGACGCCTGGTGAGCGGGCGGACGAC
>VBGT01000102.1 GCA_005889475.1 Chloroflexota bacterium
AGACGCGGCCGCGCTACGAGGCCGAGGCGCTCGCATTCCACGAGGCGGTGCCTGGTCACCACCTCCAGATCGCGGTGGCGCAGGAGCTGCCGGGGCTGCCGGCGTTCCAGCGCATGCTCGGCTCGACCGCGTTCGCCGAGGGCTGGGGCCTGTACACGGAGCGCCTCTCGGACGAGATGGGCCTGTACAGCTCGGACATGGACCGGTTCGGGATCCTGTCGTACGACGCGTGGCGGGCGGGTCGACTGGTCGTCGACACGGGCATGCATGCCCTCGGCTGGACCAGGCGCCAGGCGATCGACTACCTCAAGCTGCACTCGGCGCTCGGCGAGAACAACATCGCCAACGAGGTCGATCGCTACATCGTCTGGCCGGGCCAGGCGCTCGCCTACAAGGTCGGCCAGCTCGAGATCGTGCGATTGCGCCACGAGGCGGAGGGCCGCCTCGGCGCGCGATTCGACATCAAGACCTTCCATGACACCGTGCTCGGGCAGGGCGCGGTGAGCCTGCCCGCGCTGCGCGGCGTGGTTGGGGCGTGGCTCGACCGGGACGGGCCGGCCGGCCTCATCTGCTAGCGGTCAGCCGCTCGCGGCTGATGCGTCGGCGCGGCCTCGGCGCTCGAGCGCGGCCTGGATCCGGCGGCGCACCGCCGGCATCGTGTCCATCAGCCGCTCGAACTCGTGCCCGCGGATCGCGAGCAGGCGACAGTCGGTGACGCAGGTCGCGGTGGCCGTTCGCGGGCGCTGGTCGACGAGCGCGATCTCGCCGAGGAAGCCGCCGGTCGTCATCGACCGGACGGTTCGATCGCCGTGCTTGATCCGGACGCTGCCCTCGACGATGACGTAGAACTCGTCCCCGGGCTCGCCCTCGAGCATGAGCACCTCGCCGGCGGTCGCCGTGACCTCGCGGGCAAGGAGCGCGACCGCCTGCAGGCCGTGCTCGTCGAGGTCGGCGAAGAGGGGCACGCCGCGCAGGGCCGCGACCTTGTCGTCCACGGCCCGAGGATAGCGAGCGGCGGCCGCGCCGAAGCCGATGTCCGAGGGTGCCTAAACTGGCCCGATGCCCGATCGAGCGCTCCCGTACGACCGACCGACCGACGGCGCCAAGCGGCACTCGCACGCGCTGACCGACGGCCCCGACCGCGCCCCGGCGCGGGCGATGCTCAAGGCCATCGGGTTCACCGACGACGACCTCGCGCGCCCGCTCGTCGGTGTGGCGACGACGTGGATCGAGACGATGCCCTGCAACTTCAACCAGCGGCGGCTGGCGGAGTTCGTCAAGGAGGGCATCCGGGCCGGCGGGGGCACGCCGATGGAGTTCAACACGATCTCCGTATCGGACGGCGTGTCGATGGGCACCGAGGGCATGAAGGCGAGCCTGGTCAGCCGCGAGGTCGTCGCCGACTCGATCGAGCTCGTCGTCCGCGGCCACCTCCTCGACGGCGTGGTCTGTCTCGTCGGCTGCGACAAGACGATCCCCGGCGCCGCCATGGCCCTCGCCCGGCTGGATGTGCCCGGACTCGTGCTCTACAACGGCACGATCTACCCGGGCACGTACAAGGGCCGCGACCTGACGATCGTGTCCGTGTTCGAGGCGGTTGGCGCATACCGCGCCGGCAAGATCGGCCTCGACGAGCTGTACGACATCGAGAGTGCGGCCTGCCCCGGTGCGGGCGCCTGCGGCGGGCAGTTCACGGCGAACACGATGTCGATGGTCATGGAGTTCCTGGGGCTTTCGCCGGCGGGGCTGAACGGCATCCCGGCCGAGGATCCCGCCAAGGACGACGCGGCCCGGAAGGCGGGCGAGCTGGCGATGACGCTCGTCCGCCACGACATCCGGCCCTCATCGATCGTCACCCGCGCCGCGATCGAGAATGCGATCGCGTCGATCGCGGCGACCGGCGGCTCGACGAACGGCGTGCTCCACCTGCTGGCGCTCGCCCACGAGCTCGGGATCCCGTTGGCCATCGACGATTTCGACACCATCGCCACTCGCACCCCGATCGTCGCGGACATGACGCCGGGCGGCCGCTACACCGCAGCGGACCTGTACGACGCCGGCGGCGTGTCGCTGGTCATGCGCGAGCTGCTCAAGCGCGACCTCGTGCATGGCGCTGAGAAGAACGTCGACGGGCGGACGATGGCGAAGATCGCGGCGGACGCCCGCGAGGCCGACGGGCAGAAGGTGGTGCTGCCGATCGAGACGCCGCTCAAGCCGACCGGCGGGCTGGCGATCCTGCACGGCTCGCTGGCGCCCGAAGGCTGCGTGATCAAGCTCGCCGGCCACGAGCGGACCAACCACCGCGGCCCGGCGCGCGTGTTCGAATCGGAGACGGCTTGCTTCGAGGCGGTCAAGAACCGGCAGATTCATGAGGGCGACGTCGTCGTGATCCGATACGAGGGTCCGGTCGGCGGCCCAGGCATGCAGGAGATGCTGAGCGTGACCGCGGCGCTCGTGGGCGAGGGCCTTGGTGGATCCGTGGCGCTGCTCACCGACGGCCGGTTCTCCGGGGGCACCCACGGCCTGATGATCGGCCACGTCGCCCCCGAGGCGGCGCTCGGCGGACCGATCGGCCTCGTCGAGGAAGGCGACGAGATCGTGATCGACGTTGCGTCGCGCCGGCTCGACCTCGATGTGCCGGAGCCGGAGCTTGCTCGCCGGCGCGCGGCGTGGCAGGCGCCCGCGCCGCGCTACCTCGGCGGGGTGATGGCCAAGTACGCCGCGCTCGTCTCGTCCGCGAGCGAGGGGGCGGTCACCACCGGGCGCCGGATGGCCGCGGCTGCGCGCGCCTCCGCGGCCGTGTCGGTCGTCGCCGAGCCGTCGCCGATCACCGGCGGCTGATGCTCCGGATCCGCCCCGCGATCGCGGACGGCGACCTCGCCGAGCTTGCCCGAATCGTCACCACGGTCCTCCCGGACGATCCGACCAGCGTCGAGGAGATGCATTGGGCGGATACGGCGTATCCAGGCGGGCGCCGGTTTCTGGCCTGGCTCGACGGAGTCGCGGTCGGCTCGGGCGACGTCGGGCGCGTGTACATGTACCCGCCCGAGTTCAAGGGCTGGTGGGCGAGCATCTGCGTCCTGACCGATTTCCGCCGGCAGGGTATTGGCAGCGCGCTCCTGGCCACGGTGTCGGACGTGTCGCGGGAGGCGGGCAAGACCTTGCTGGTGGGCCGGGCGAGCTCGGATCGGCAGGAGACGATCGACTTCCTGGAGCATCGCGGGTTCCGGGAGCACGAGCGGATGAAGGTGGTCCGGCTGGAGCTCGCGGGCGTTCAGCGTGCGGCGGTCGAGCCGCCGGAGGGCGTGATCATCACGAGCCTGGCGGAGCGGCCGGAGCTCGTCCCCGCGGTCTACGAAGTTGCCCGCGAGGCGTTGCCCGACATCCCCGGCGACGGCCCGAAGCTCCCGCCGACGCTGGAGGAGTTCCGGATGCGGGACGTCGACCGGCCGGTGACCCCGCCCGACGCGTTCATCCTGGCGATCGCGGCGGACACGGGCCGCGTGATCGGCTACGCGAATCTCCAGCTCGTCCCGGGCAACCCCAAAGTCGCCTGGCACGGCATGACCGGCGTCGCGCGCGACTGGCGCGGTCGCGGCGTGGCGACGGCTCTCAAGCGCGCGACCATCGGGTGGGCCGTTGCACACGGCCTCGATGCGCTGGGAACTGCCAACGACACTGTCAACGCGCCGATGCGCGCGGTCAATCGTCGGCTCGGGTATCGACCGCTTCCCGACGACATCGACTACCGCGGCCCGCTCTGGCCGAGGCAGCCGGAGCAGCTTGCCCAACCGCCGCGGTATGTCACGGCGACGCCCGAGGATGTCGACCGATGACGGAGGACGAGCCCGCGCCGCCACCGCCAGCGCTCCCGCCCGACCCCGACGCCTACGACTCGCCCCGCGCCGTGCAGGCTCGCGCTCGCGGCCTGGCTGCGCCGTATATCCCCGGAGGCGAGGATCCAGATCCCGAGGGCACGCGCCGGCGCGAACGCCATTACCTCCGGTGGCTGATCGCGATGACCGTCGTGATCGTCCTGTCCGGATTCATCCTCGGAGCGATCGCGAAGCTGGTCGACGATGCGCTGCCCGGCGGCAGCCAGGCGCCGACGACGGGGGTGACTTCCACAGCGGGCCTAACCTACGAGCCCGCCTCGCCGGCGCCAACCGGCGGCGCGCCAGCCACCGTCGCGCCGAGCGCGCCACCCGTCCTCGGCTCGCTTGAGGACGGCATACCGACGACCCTCGACGGCGTCGCGGTCGTGCATGGCGGCGATGTTCTCGATGCGGGGGCATCCTCGGCTGATGCGTCGCCGCTCTTGCTTGGTGGCTGGTTCCACGCTGTGTCGAACGGCCGGTTTTGCACGTTCTTCCGCCCGCCTCGACCCGTCGACTCGTGTGCCGGAGGTTTCGACCTGTTCGTCGGGTCGTCGACGAAGCTCGGCGTGACGCTCGCGCCCGGGACCGATGAGAAGCAGACCGTCGAGCTTGCGACGACGACGATCCGCCCGGTCGTCCTGCGCGTTCACACGCACGATCCACTGTGCGTCGGCCAGTTCAAGTACTGTCGATCGACCCTCGTGCTCAACGAGATCGCCTGGCTCGGCGCGAGTCTCGCCGAACTGCCGCCGGCGCCGGTCGAGGCCCCGCCCTCGACGCCATTCTCGCGCCACGACGCCCTGACGAAGGCCCGCCGAAAGCTCGGGGCCGCATATGAGCTCCGCTCGGTCAAGGTGGTGCGCGAGACCACGGCAGAGGGCGTGGTCCTTGGACCGGTCGCCGAGGATCCGTGGGTGTGGTGGTTGAGGTACCGGATCCCGGGGACGGGCAGCACGGCCTACTTCGTCTTCGATTACCTCACGGGTAAAGAGCTCGGCGCCGGCAAGGGCTATCGCCTGTGATCGAGCAGAGCGGTCGACCGTCGGACGGCATCGATGAGCCGGGCTGGGTGGCCGCCCACGACCGGCTCGTAGAGTCCCTGCGAGACCTGATCCGGATCCCGTCGATCAATCCGCCGGATCCGCCGGGCGGCGAGCTCGACGCCGCCCGCTACATCGCCGGCGTCCTCGAGGATGCCGGTGTGCCCGCGAGCATCCACGAGCCGGTGCCGGGCCGCGGCTCGGTGACGGGACGGCTTCGTGGCGACGGGACGGGTGGTGAGCCCCTCCTGCTCCTCTCGCACCTCGACGTCGTGCCCGCGCCGCCGGAGCGCTGGACGCACGACCCATTCGCGGGCGAAATCGACGACGGCTGGCTCTACGGCCGGGGCGCCGTCGACATGAAGGACCTCCTGGCGATGGAGCTGGAGGTCGTCCGGTTGCTCGCGGCCGAGGCTCGCGCCGCCGGCCGTGACCCGGCCAGCGATCCGATCCCGGGACTGCGCCGTGATGTCTTGTTCGCGTCGACGGCCGACGAGGAGGCCGGCGGGTTCGTCGGTGCAGGATGGCTCGCACTGGAGCATCCCGACACGCTCCGCGCGGCGGCGGCGATCAACGAGGCCGGTGCGGTGGCGGTCCACGTCGGCGAGCGCCGTATCTACCCGATCGCGGTGGGCGAGAAGGGCGTCACCGTCTACCGCCTCACCTTCCACGGTGTGTGGGGCCACGGCTCGATGCCCCGGCCGGACAACGCGCTCCTCCTCGCGGCGGAGGCGGTGGCGCGGCTCGCCGTGCCGACGCCGGCACGGCTGACGCCGGTGATGCGGGCCTTCCTCGACGGAGCGATCGAGGCGACCGATGGCGAGGCTCGGGGACTCCTGCAGGCGCTCGCGGCCGGCGCCGGCGACCCTGGCGCCCTCGCGGCCCTGTGCTCGCCGGTCTACGCCCGCGCCCTGGACGCGCTCATGCGCGACACGCTCTCGCCGAACGTCCTCCACGGCGGCGTGAAATACAACGTGATCCCGGGCGAAGCGGTCCTTGACATCGATGTCCGCCGACTGCCGGGCTCCTCCGAGCCGGCGATGGAGGCGCTCGTTCGCGAGCGGCTCGGACCGGAGCTCGCGGCCGTCACGGACATCGAGCTGGTCGTCGCCTCCGATGCGGTCGTCGCGCCGTACGACGACCCAGGCGGCCTCTTCCCGGTCCTCGAGTCGGTCGTGCGCGAGCACGACCCCGGCGCGATCCCCCTCCCGTTCATGTTGCCCTTCGGGACCGACGCCAAGCACCTGCTCGAGCTCGGCGTCCCGTCGTACGGCTTCTCGCCCCTGCGCCAGCCGCCGGGCGAGACGTATCTCGACCGCTACCACGGCGTCGACGAGCGGGTCTCGCTCGACGGACTCCGCTGGGGCCTGCCCGTCCTCTACGATGCGGTCCGGAGGTTCTGTGGATGACGTTCGTGCATCGAGCCATGCGACTCGCCCTGGCTCTCGGCATGCTCCTCACGGCCGCCGTCTCGGTGGCTGTTCTGGCGAGTCCGCTCGACGTGAGCATCGTCGACAAGTCGTTCCAGCCGCCGAACATCACCGTCAATGCAGGCGACACGGTGACGTGGACGGTGACCAAGTCGATCGGCGAGCCGCACTCGGTGACGTCCGGCAAGCCGGGCACCGACCAGGGCAAGGACTTCGACTCCGGAATCGGCCTCAAGGACGATGGCCAATCATTCCAATTCACCTTCGACAAACCAGGAACGTACGACTACTTCTGCCAGGTCCACCCGACGGTGATGACAGGCCAGGTGATCGTCGTGGCTCCAGGCCAGTCGGCCCCGGCGGCGAGCGGGGGGCCGGCGGCGAGCGAGGCGGCGGCATCAAGCCCAGGGGCGAGCCCCGCGGGGTCTCCCGCGGCGACCGAGCCGCCGGTCGCGCCGGAAGCGAGTGAGCCCATCCCCCCTCAGCGGAAGCTGATCGCGGCCGGGATCCTCGCCGTCGCGCTCGTGATGCTCTTCGGGGCGGCCTGGTTCTGGCGGCGGATGAACCCGGCGTAGCTGCCGCGGGCAGCCGTCAGCGGCTGCCGGTTCCGCGGATCAGGCGGCCCCGGCGCGAGATCGCGTGCGTCGCGAGTGCGGCGACACCCATTGCCACCAGCGCCCGCTCGGGGGTGGGCATCGGTCGCACGGTGGTCAGGAACTGGTCCGCGCGGGCGCGATCGACCACGCGCAGGATCGCCTGGCCGCGCTGCGTGAGCGAGATCGAGCGCTGGCGGCGGTCCTCGGGCTCCTCGCGACGCTCCACCAGGCGCCGCTTCGCGAGGCCGTCGACCAGGCGGCTCGTCGCCGATGGCGAGCGCCCGAGCGCCTCGGCCAGCTCGCCGATCGTTGTCGTGCTGCCCTCCGCGAGCACGTACAGCGCTGCCAGCTGAGTGAAGCCGAGCCGGAGCTCGCTCAGCTGCGAGGCGAAGCCGACGACGAGCTCGCGCCACAGCGCGCGGCCCATCGCGACGCGCTCGGAGATCTGGCGCACGTTCGGGATGCGCGGGCCGGAGGCGAGAATCGACGCTCCGAGGTCGGCCTCGAAGCGGCGCGCGATGGCGCGGACGGTCGCGGGGCGAGCGGGCGGGCGGGGCATGACCCCGCGGATGCTACCCGCGAACGGGGGACATGTGCACATCCGCACACATTCCACGCTCGTGGGCCCTAGAATCGGGCACCCTAGCCGAGTCTGCGGCGCGCGGCGCCGGCCGCGGCGTGCCCACCGCACATCTCGTCGCGCCGCCAATCCCCGAGCACAAGACCCCACCCAGGAGCTGATGACCAACTTCGCGTTCGTGTTTCCCGGCCAGGGCTCGCAATCGGTCGGCATGGGCCGAGCTCTCGCAGCAGCGTCGCAAGCCGCAGCAGCCGCCTTCGCCACTGCCGACGAGGCCCTCGGCGAATCCATCTCGAATCTCGCCTGGGAGGGTCCCGAGGACCGTCTCAACCTGACCGAGAACGCCCAGCCGGCGCTGCTGGCGACCTCGATCGCGTACCTGGTCGCGGCGCACGAGCGCGCCTCGGCCGTGGGCATGACCCTGCCGAACCCGCGGTTCTACGCCGGCCACTCGATGGGCCAGTACTCGGCGATGGTCGCGGCGAGCGCGCTCTCGCTCCCGGACGGGGTGCGCCT
>VBGT01000039.1 GCA_005889475.1 Chloroflexota bacterium
TCGACCGTCGAGGTCAGCCTCGAGGACGGCGAGGGCGAGGTGCTCGTGCGGGTGCGTGACAACGGGCCGGGCATCAATCTGGACGATGCCGAGCGGCTGTTCGGCCTGTACTACCGGGCGGCCCCGCAGTCGTCGACCGCCCCGGGGGCCGGCATCGGCCTGTTCGTCTGTCGCGAGCTCGTCGCGACGATGGGCGGCCGGATCTGGGCGGCGCCACTGCCCGACAAGGGCGCCGAGTTCGGCTTCAGCATCCCGGCCTACGTCGACGAGCTCGATACCATCCCCGCCGGCGACGAGCCGGGCCACGTCTTCCATCGAGCACCGGAGCCGGCGACGGATCCGGCGCCGGCAGCCGCGGCGCCGGCAGCCGCCACGGCCGAGACGAACGGGACCGGCGGAGTGCATGACGTCGTCGCGCAGACTGGCCCTGGCGATGGAGCCGGCCCGAACAAGGCGCCCGCAACTGCGTAGCCAGTCGACGGGGTAGACGAGTCCCGATCGACTCCCCGAGGACCGAGGTCAAGCTCCTGCGGGCCCTCGGTCCAAGGGTGCGAACCTCGCCGTAAAGTGACGCAGGGCGGCCGGCTGCTCCACGATGCGCAACCCGCGCAGCGACGATGCGCGCTCGGCGACCCAGCGCACGACCTCGATCACGTAGTCGATGTGGCTCTGGGTGTAGGTGCGGCGCGGGATCGCCAGGCGGACGAGGTCCATCGCCGCAGGCGCCTCCGTGCCGTCGGGCCGCCGGCCGAACATCACGGTGCCGATCTCGCTGCTGCGGATGCCGCCCTCGCGGTAGAGCGCGACGGCGAGGGCCTGCCCCGGGTAGGCCAGCGGCTCGACGTGGGGCAGCATGGCTCGCGCGTCGAGGTAGATGGCGTGCCCGCCGAACGGCTTCACGAGCGGCACGTCGGCCCGGTCGAGCGCCTCGCCGAGGTACGCCGTCGAGGTGATCCGGTAGCGGAGGTAGTCCTCCTCCACGACCTCCCGCAGGCCCTGCGCGATCGCCTCCAGGTCTCGGCCGGCGAGGCCGCCGTACGTCGGGAAGCCCTCGGTCAGGATCAAGAGGTTGCGGCACTGCTCGGCCAGGTCGTCGTCGTTGAGCGCGAGCCAGCCACCGATGTTCGCGAGGCCGTCCTTCTTTGCCGACATCGTCATCCCGTCGGCGAGGCCGGCCATGTCGCGCACGATGTCGGGGATCGCCCGATCGCCCTGGCCCGGCTCGCGCAGCTTGATGAACCAGGCGTTCTCGGCGAACCGGCAAGCATCGAGGAAGAGCGGCACCCGATGCTGGTCGCACACCTCGCGGACCGCGCGCAGGTTCGCGAGCGAGACTGGCTGGCCGCCGCCCGAGTTGTTGGTCACGGTGACGAAGACGACGGGCACGCTGCCGCGTCGCTCGTCGAGGAAGCGGTCGAGCGCGTCCACGTCCATGTTGCCCTTGAACGGATGGATCGCCGACGGGTCGCGGCCCTCCTCGATCACGAGATCGACCGCCTCGGCGCCGGTGGCCTCGACGTTCGCCCGGGTCGTGTCGAAGTGGGTGTTGTTGGCCACCGCCTTGCCCGCCCCGCCGAGGACGCTGAACAGGATCTTCTCGGCCGCCCGGCCCTGGTGGGTGGGGATCACGTGCCGGAACGGGAAGAGCTCCGTGACGGCATCAAGGAAGGCGTACCACGAGGGTGATCCGGCGTAGCTCTCGTCACCGTGCTGCACGGCAGCCCACTGGTCGCGCGACATCGCGCCCGTGCCAGAATCGGTGAGCAGGTCGATCAGGACGTCGTCCGCGTGGAGGTTGAACAGGTTGTACCCGGCGGCCTCGAGCGCCACGTCTCGCTGCTCGACCGTCGTCAGCCGGATCGGCTCGACCGAGTGGATCCGGAACGGCTCGATGATCGTGCGCCAGCGCCCCACGAGATCGAGCATACGTGAGCGGTGAGAGGCTGCGCGCGACTCGAGTGGAGCTCTCCGAGGACCGAGGTGGAGCCCCTGCGGGGCTTCGGTCCGAGGAGCTAGCCGATGCGGTAGTACACGCCTCCGCCGGTGAAGCAGTGGTCGAGCAGGACGCACAGGCCGTGCGTCATGTCCCAGATCCGTCCCTTCACGTACGGACCACGGTCGATGACCATCGTCGTGACCGTCCGGCCGTTGTACCGGAACGTGACCTTCGTGCCGCACGGCAGCGTCCGGTGCGCGACGCCGACGGTGTCCTTCTGGATGCCGCCGGGGACCAGCCCGCAGGCGCCGTTGTGGCCGTAGAAACCCGGCCCGTACCAGCTGATGTTCGAGTCGAGATGCCAGGCGTTGCGCACGATCAACTGCGCTGCCGGGGTCGATCCGTCGGGCCGCGGAGCAGGCTCGCCGAACGCGGGCGCGGGCTCCCGAAGGACGGCATCGAGCTCGAGCCTTCCGGCAGACGCGGTGTCAGGATCCAACGAGCTGGTCGTCATCGTCGTCATCTCGTACCCGAGCTCGACATTTGCGAACTTCGACGGGTCGATGGCCCCGGGGGCGCTGGGAGCGCGCGAGCCGGCGGATCCGGGAACGACGATCAAGGCGAGCGACGCGATGAGCGCGGCGCGCGCGACGACTCTGGGGAGTCGCACTACCGGCCGTACCTTACCCGAGATTCACTTGCAAGGCCGCGTCAAGCGGCCGCGGCGGGCGCTTCAGGGACGTTTTCGTGACGGTCGGCACCAGCTTTCAGTACCACGCCGGGGCGGCGACGCGGACGCTCAGCCTCGATCGGCCGGTCGACCTGCGGTTCGTGCTGGGGCCGCTCGTGCGCGGTGCCGGGGACCCAACGATTCGCGTTGCGGAGGGAGCGGCGATTCGCGCCTCCGTGACCCCCGACGGTCCGGGCACGATCGAGATCCGACTCGACGGGCCCGAGGTCCACGCCTGGGCGTGGGGACCGGGTGCCGCCCATATCCTCGATGGCGTCCCGGGCCTGCTCGGCGTCGACGACGACGATTCCGGCTTCGAGCCGGCGCACCACCCTGTCGTCGCCTCGCTCGCACGCCGCCGCGGGCGGGTCACGCTCGGTCGCACCGGCGCGGTCTGGGAGGCGCTCCTGCCGGCCATGCTCGAGCAGCGAATCACCGGGACCGAGGCCTGGCGCAACTATCGGCGCCTGGTCAGGGCACACGGCATGCCGGCGCCTGGACCGCTCGCGCTGTGGCTCCCGCCCACGCCTCGGACCATCGCCGCCCTCCCGTCGTTCCGGCTGACCGCGCTGGGTATCGAGCCTCGGCGCGGCACGCTCCTGCGGCGGATCGCGCGAGAGGCCCGGCGATACGAGGCGCTGGGAGCGCCGGCCCGCGCGGCCGGCGGCGGTGGGGGCGGCGCGGTCGCGCTCGCGGCGGCCCTCCGGGCGCAGCCCGGCATCGGGCCCTGGACGACCGCCGAGGTGACGCTTCGGGCGCTCGGCGACCCCGACGCCGTCAGCGTCGGCGACGCGCACCTCTCGAACGTCGTCGCGTTCGCGCTCACGGGCCGGCCGCGCGGCACCGACGAGGAGATGCTCGGGCTGCTTGCGCCATGGGCGGGCCATCGGGCGCGGGTGATCAGGCTGCTCGAGACGTCCGGGATCACGCCGCCCCGGTTCGGGCCGCGGGTCGCACCACGCGACCTGGTGCGCGACCTCGCGCCGCCGCCGGAGCGCGGCGAAGGGCGCCGCTGACCGATCCGGGACGGGGGGCGTATCGTCCCGGCCATGCCCGAGATGCCCAGGTTCGAGAAATCGTCGCCGGAGCTGGTGGGGCGGTTCTCGGCGGTCCTCGAGCGGGTCGGGACGCCGGACACGACGCGACGCCCGATGTTCGGCTACCCCTGCGCCTGGATCGGCGGGAACATGGCCACGGGCCTCTTCGCGCAATCGTGGTGGGTGCGCCTCCCGCCCGAGCGGCTGGCCGCGGTCCTTGCCTCGGGCGAGGGCCACACCTTCGAGGTGATGCCGGGCCGGCCGATGAAGGGCTATGCGGCACTGCCCGACTCGGTCGTGGCCGACGACGCTCAGATCGACGCCTGGGTGAGCGAAGCCCTCGCCTACACCGCCACGCTGCCGGCGAAGAAATAGCGCCGGATCCGCTCGAGGGACGCCGGGTGACGGCTACAGGGTCGACGCGGCGAACGTGTCGCAGCTGTCGGTGGTGCCGCCGTGGAAGCCGTTGGTGAACCAGGTCGAGCGCTGCGCGGCGGAGCCGTGGGTCCACGACTCCTTGTCGATCGTGCCGGTGGCCTGCTCCTGGATCCGGTCGTCGCCGACCGCCGCGGCCGCGTCGATCGCCTCTTTTACGTCCGCATCGGTGATCGACTCGACGTTGGCCTGGTCGGGTGACGCCCACACCGAGTGCGCCCACACGCCCGCGTAGCAGTCGGCCTGGAGCTCGAGCCGGATCGACAGCTCGTTCGCGCTGTTCGGGTCGCTCTGCTGCTGCGTGGCGACCTGGTCCATCGTGCCCAGGGCGTCCTGGACGTGATGTCCGAACTCATGCGCGATCACGTACGCCTGGGCGAAGTCGCCGGGAGCGCCGAACCGATTGCTCAGCTCGTCGAAGAAGGCGGTGTCGAGGTACACCTTCTGGTCGTTCGGGCAGTAGAACGGGCCGGTCGACGACGAGGCGACGCCGCAGCCGGACTGGTACTGATCGGTGAACAGGACGGTCACGGTCTCCGGATAGTCCTTGCCCGTCGCGCTGAACTGCTCGCCCCAGAAGGTCTGGACATCGACGGTGACCGCGTTGACGAACTGGAGTTCGTTGTCCTTCGGGTCGAGCGAGGCAATGGCGCCACCCGGCGCGCCCTGGAGTCCGCCCGATGGGACAGTCCCGCCGCCGCCGAACAGGTTGAGCACGACGACGATGATGATCAGCAGGACGATGCCGCCGATCCCGCCGCCCACGGGGATGGGGATGCCGCCGCCGCCGAGGCCGCCCATGCCCAGGCCACCGAGCCCGCCGCCACCCCCGGCACCGCGGCGGTCTTCGACCTGGATCGAGCCGGATGGTCTCCAGCGCACGACACGTCCTCCTGGCGGCTGCGTGGCGCCTGGAGGCGCCGTTCGCAGCTGGCCGGATCCGCCGGTCTCAGGCGGAGGGGCGGGTCATCGCCTCCGGTCGCATGAGCGCGTCGAACTCGGCGCCGTCGAGATAGCCAAGGGCGAGAGCGGCGGCGCGAAGCGTCGTGGCCTCCTTGTGTGCCTTCTTGGCGATCTCGGCAGCCTTGTCATACCCGATCCGGGGTGTCAGGGCCGTCACGAGCATGAGCGAGTTCGTCACGTGCTCGTCGATCCGTGCCCGGTCCGCCTCGAGGCCCTCGACGCAGTTCTCGCGGAAGCTGCGGCAGGCGTCGGTGAGCAGCTCGTTCGCGTGGAGCAGGTCGTGGGCGATGACCGGCTTGAACACGTTGAGCTCGAAGTTGCCCTGCGAGCCGGCGATCCCGATCGCGACGTCGTAGCCCATGACCTGCACGCAGACCATCGTGAGCGCCTCGCTCTGGGTCGGATTCACCTTGCCGGGCATAATCGACGAGCCCGGCTCGTTCTCGGGCAGGCGCAGCTCGCCGAGGCCGGCACGCGGCCCGGATCCGAGCCAGCGGATGTCGTTGGCGATCTTCATGAGGCTGGTGGCGAGCGTGCGCAGCGCGCCCGAGGCGAAGACCGTCGCTTCCTGGCCCGCGAGGGCAGCGAACTTGTTCGGCGCGGTCACGAACGGGCGCCCGGTGAGCTGGGCAATCCGCGCGGCCACGCGCTCGGCGAACTCGGGGTGACTGTTCAGCCCGGTCCCGACGGCCGTCCCGCCGAGCGCGATCTCGTACAGGCCGGGGAGGGTGGCCTCGATGCGGGCGATGTCGCCGTCGAGCTGGGCCACGTAGCCGCTGAACTCCTGGCCGAGCGTCAGGGGGACGGCATCCTGGAGGTGCGTGCGCCCGATCTTGACGACGTCATCGAACTCGGCGCGCTTGGCGTCGAGGGCGTCGCGCAGCGCCCGCACCGAGGGCAGCAGGTCTTCGACGAGCGCCGTCGCGACGGCCATGTGCAGCGCGGTCGGGAAGGTGTCGTTGCTGGACTGGCTGCGGTTCACGTGATCGTTCGGGTGGATGGGTTGCTTGCCGCCTCTCGCTCCCGTGGCCGCCTCGTTGGCGCGACCCGCGATGACCTCGTTCACGTTCATGTTGGTCTGGGTTCCCGAGCCGGTCTGCCAGACGCGGAGTGGGAACTCGGCGGACAGGCGGCCATCCGCGACCTCGCGCGCAGCGGCAGCGATGCGGGCGTGCTCGTCGGAACCGAGCAGGCCGAGGGACAGGTTCACGTCCGCCGCTGCGAGCTTGAGCAGCCCGAACGCGCGAATGATTCGCTCCGGCATCACGTCGCGCCCGATCGCGAAGTGCTGCAGCGAGCGCTGCGTCTGGGCCGCCCAGTAGTGCTCCGCCGGCACGTCGATGGCGCCCATCGAGTCGGTCTCGGGGCGCGTCTCGCCTGTCACCTGTCCAGTATGGCGAGGGCTGCCGCGGTAGGCTGCGCGTGATGCGTCGGCTGCTGCTCTGGATGGCCCGGAACGGCTGGCTGCGCGATCACATCCCACGCCTGTGGTTCGCGCGGCGGGCGGTCCGTCGGTTCATGCCCGGCGAGGACCCCGAGAGCGCGCTCCAGGCGGCCACGCGGTTCAAGGCCGAGGGCATCGCCAGCGAGTTCACCCGCCTCGGCGAGAACGTCACCACGGGCGAAGAGGGCGAGGCCGTCGTCGAGCATTACCTCGGGCTGCTCGACGACATCAGGCAGCGAGCGCTCGACGGCGAGGTGAGCGTCAAGCTTACGCAGCTCGGCTACGACCTCGACGTCGACCGCACCCTGGCGCATACCCGACGCCTGGCGGAGCGCGCGGCGGAGGCCGGCAGGACGCTCTGGATCGACATGGAGGGCAGCGCCTACGCGGAGGGCACGATCGCGTTCTACGAGCGGTTGAAGGCGACCAACCCGAACACGGGCCTGTGCCTCCAGTCGTACCTGCATCGGACCGCCGCCGACATCCAGCGGCTGCTCCCACTGTCGCCCGAAATCCGCCTCGTCAAGGGGGCCTACGCCGAGCCGGCGTCGATCGCATACCAGACGCGGCATGACGTCGACACGAACTACGTCGCCCTCGCCGTCGCCCTGCTCGACGCGCAGCACGCGGGGCACAAGGTCCGCCTCGGCCTGGGCACCCACGACGTTCGGCTGATCGAGCAGATCGCTGAGCACGCCACGGCGCTGGGCCTGCCGAAGACCAGCTTCGAGGTGCAGATGCTGTTCGGCATCCGGATGGACCAGCAGCGCCGGTTCGCCGGCGAGGGCTACCTCGTCCGCGACCTGATCGCCTACGGCGAGGCGTGGTACCCGTGGTACATGCGCCGCCTCGCCGAGCGGCCCGCGAACGTGCTGTTCGCGCTGCGCCAGATCCTTGGCTGACCAAACTCGCGGCTCGTCCGCAACTGCCGAGGGCGCCCCGCGTTTCTCTTGCGTCGCGAATTTTGAATATTGACGCGCAGTTCGTTACGATACCGGCCCGTCCGTCACGACCGGTGCGCGTCCCGACATTCTGGAGGAGGCCCCCATGGTTCGCGTTCGCGATGCGAAGCCCGAAGAGCTTGCACCGAAGCCGCGCAAGCCGCGCGCACTGAGCCCGCGTCAGCTTGCGATCAAGCGACGCGAGGCAACGCTCGACAAAGTGCTCAACGAGCTTGGCGCCGGACCGGCGTCGTGGATCAAGAAGATCGAGCTCGAGGATAACGAGAAGCTGGTGACGATTCGCGCCGCCGTGGCGCGCCAGATCAAGGCCTCCGGCAGCACGGTCAACCTCGGCGTTCGCAACGGCGCGATCTACCTGAGCCGAGGCCCGATCCCGGGCGGACGCGGCGGGCGGCGCAAGAAGTCGGCCTAGCGCGAGGCGCCTCGGGGGCTCGCGGCTCGGGCGGTGGCCCGGCGTCGAGCGCTGGGCACGTGGCGGTAGAACGGCACTGATTCGGGTGGCAGGGGGGCGTCGCCGCGGATCAGGTCGGCGGCCTTCTCGGCGACCATCATCACCGGGGCGTAGATGTTCGCGTTCGTGATCGTCGGGAACACCGAGGCGTCGACCACGCGCAGGCCGTCGAGGCCGTGGACGCGCATCGTGGCCGGGTCCACGACCGCATCGTCGTCGCTGCCCATCCGTGCCGTACACGAGGGATGCAGCGCGGTCTCGGCATCGTGGCGGACCCAGTCGAGCACCTCGTCGTCGGTCGCTACGCCCGGGCCGGGCGAGATCTCGCCGGCGTCGTAGCGCGCCAGCGCCGGCTGGCCGAGGATGTGCCGGGCGACGGAGATCGCCTCGAGCCATTCGCGCCGGTCCTGGTCGGTCGACAGGTAGTTGAACCTGAGGGCCGGATGGACGCTGGGATCCGCCGATCTGATCTGCACGGTTCCGCGCGCATCCGAGTACATCGGCCCGACATGGACCTGGTAGCCATGGCGGCCGGCCGGTGCCGTCCCGTCGTAGCGAACATCAGGTTGGGATAGGCCACGTCCTCGTCGCCGCGGACGAACCCGCCGGCCTCGAAGTGGTTCGTTGCACCGGGGCCTGCCCGGAAGAACAGCCACTGGAACCCGATCCACGGCCGGCGCCACTTCTCGGTTGCGTGGGGCTGCATCGACACGGGCTCGCGACTGCCGTGCTGGACGTACACCTCGAGGTGGTCCTGCAGGTTCCGACCGACGCCCGGGAGGTCGTGCACGGGCTCGATGCCCAGGCTGCGCAGATGCTCCGGGTCACCCACACCCGACAGCTGCAGCAGCTGCGGGGTATTGATCGCGCCGCCGGCGAGGATCACCTCGCCCGCTTCGACATGGTGCGTGCCGCCGCCGGTCGAGTAATCGACGCCGGTCGCGCGGCGGCCGTCGAACGTGACGTTGGTCACCGGCGCCGACGTTCGGACCTCGAGGTTGCGCCGGCCGAGTGCGGGCTTCAGGTAGGCCGTCGAGGCCGAGAGGCGGCGCCCGCGGTGGATGTTCCGGTCGAACGCGCCGAAGCCTTCCTGGCGGTAGCCGTTGATGTCGTCGGTCAACGCGTAGCCCGCCTCCTGGACGGCATCGAAGAACGCACTGAACAACGGCCCCGTCGCAGGCCCGCGCTCGAGGACGAGCGGGCCGGCATGCCCGCGATAGGGGTCGTCTTGCGTGGCGGCGAGACAGGTCTCGAGCCGCTTGAAGTAGGGCAGGCAGTGGGCATAGTCCCACGCGGCCATCCCGGGCACCTTGGCCCAGCCCTCGAAGTCGAGCACGTTGCCGCGCTGGAAGATCATGCCGTTGATCGACGAGGACCCGCCGAGGACCTTGCCTCGGGCGTGGTATACCCGCCGGCCGCCGAGGTGCGGCTCGGGCTCGGAGCGATAGCCCCAGTCGTAGAGCGGGCTGCCGATCGGGAATGCGAGCGCGGCAGGCATGTGCAGGAACACGTCGAAGCGCCAGTCGGGCCGGCCCGCCTCGAGGACGAGGACCCGCGTGCCGGGGTCCTCAGAGAGCCGGTTGGCGAGCACGCAACCAGCCGAGCCGCCGCCCACGATCACGACATCGAAGCGATCCTCGGGCATCGGAGCGGAATCTAACGGAGGCGGGGCCTGTCGCTATTCCTTCGGGGGAAGGACGTGCACCGAGAGGCGATGCCGGCCGGGACCGTCGGCATCCGCAACGAGCCGGTAGGCAACCTCACGCGGCCGGCCGTCGGCGTAGTTGAAGCGGAGCGTCGAAGCGAGGGTCCCGCCCGAGCGGAACTCGGACCAGAGCCGGGCGATGTCCTCGCGGATGGTCGGATCCGCGGGGTTGCTGAACTCCTCGATCGCGAGGCCGACCATCCGACCCGCCGGCAGCTCGGCGATCTCGGCCAGTCCCGGGCTGACCTCGAGGAATCGCCGGTCGTCGTCGAGGATCGCCCATGCCTCCTCGCGCGTGGGTGCGTCGTCGATCGCAGGCGCGCCGATCGCCGCCGTTCGGAAGGCGTACCACACGATCGGCCCGTCGCCGCGGCGCGCGAGCTCCTCCTGGACGACGACGATCGATGCCGGGTAGCGGACGCGGAGAGCGTCCTGCAGGCCCTCGGGCGTCCTCGGCGCGGCCAAGGACGCCCAGGCCGCGCGGACGTGGTCGACGAACTCGCGGTCGCGCGACGGGAATGCGTGGAGCTGGGCGTCCATCGCGGCGAGGATATGCGTGATGAATTCGCGGCCACAGGGTCGCGAAAGGGCTATTGGGCGGCGCCCGCTCGCCTATGCGCCGGCGCACCGCGAACGGTCGGGGCGGGCGCTACTGGTGCCGGAAGTGGAGCTGGAACTCCATGACCCCATGATCCTCGATCGAGAGGACGACGAACGACGTCGGTCGCTCGATGTCGTAGTCGGCGAACTGGATCGCGATGCTGCCGGCGACCGTCACCACGTCGCCGGACATTCGGGCCTCGATGGGCACCTCGACGGTGCGCGTCACGCCGTGCAGTGTCAGCTCGCCGGTGGCGGTTGCGGTGAAGGTCTCCCCGTCTGCCGGCAGTGCGCCCAGCTCGATGGGGCTCGTGAGCTTGAACGTGGCCTCCGGGAACTGCGACGTCTCGATCGCCTGGCGCCGGAGCTGGCCGTCACGCCGATCGTCGTCGCTCTTGAGCGTCTGCAGGCTCGCGGTCACCTCGACGCTCGTGATCTGGGTGCCCGACAGGGCGAGCGTGCCGGACACGTCCGGGGTCCGCCCGACGGCGGTGTTGGCACGATTGCCGGCGAGGGTCTCGTCGACGCGATAGCCGACCCAAGACGAGCTGAAGTCCGAGAACGAACCGATCGACGTGTCCACCGACCACGTGCCGTCGAGGCCGGCGAGCGCGATTGAAGACGCCGCGCCGCTCGGCAGCGCGCCGAGGGATGCCGCCGGCTGGCTCGAGCCCGGGTCGAGACTCACGGCGGCCGGCGGTGCGCCGCGCAGGAACAGGTAGGCGAGGCCGCCGGCACCCGCGACCCCGGCCAGGACGAGTGCGGCCGCGACGGCCAAGACGACCGGGGAGGGTTTCACGCGGTCACCTCGGGAGCGGGGCGGACCGGCAGCCGCACCTCGAAGCGGGCGCCGCCCGCTGCGGACTGGTCGACCGAGATGCTCCCGTCGTGGTGCTCGGCGATCCACTTGGCGATGGCCAGGCCGAGGCCCGTGCCACCCGCGGGCGCGCCCGGGGCGCGCCAGAACCGATCGAATACGCGCGGGCGGTCCTCGAGCCGGACACCCGGACCTGCATCCTCGACCGTGACGCTCGCGGCGCCCGACTCGGGCCGGATCACCACCCGCACGGCGCCGCCACGCGGGCTATGCCGGATCGCGTTGTCGACGAGGATCATCACCAGCTGCCGGAGCCGGGCCGGGTCACCGACCGCCGTGGTCGGCTCAGGGTCCACCTCGACCCGCACGCCCGCGGCTGCGGCCGGCTGGGCAAGCGCCGCGGCCGCGTCGGCGGCCACGTCGTCGAGGTGCAGCGGGACCTTCTCGAGCGTGACCGCGCCGGAGTCGGAGCGGGCGAGGAGGAGCAGGTCCTCGACGAGGCCGGTCAGCTGCTCCACCTCGTCGTCGATGTCGACGAGCGCGTCGCCGACCTCGCGCACCGGCCGGTCCGCGTTCCGCCGGAGGTGGTCGACCGAGCTCCGGATCACGGTCAGTGGCGTGCGCAGCTCATGGCTGGCGTCCGCGGCGAACTCGCGCTGCCGGCGGAGCGCGGCGCGCTGCGCGCCGAGCGACTCGCGGATCGGCACGAGGGCGCGGCGGGCGTAGACAGCCCCGAACCCGACCGCGACGATCACGACCACGAGCCCGCCCAGCACGAGAACGAGCACGATGCTGTCGAGCGTGCGGACCTCGGCCGTGCGGTCCTGGATGACCTGGACGAAGAACTGGCCCGCCTGGACCTGCGATGCGACCGTCAGCTGGCGCACGGGCACGGCGACGTCGCGATTCCCCGGGGCCGCGAACGTCACGGTCCGCACGCGGACGTCCCGGCCGCTCTGGCTCGCCGCCATGGCTGCGTCCTGATCCGGCAGGCCCTCGGGAAGCGGGAATCGAGGCGGCCCGACGGTCGTGCCATCCGGGGCGATCAGGATCGCGAACGTGCCGCCGCCGCCGAATGTCAGGTCCGTTCGAGGGTCGCCGGGCTCCGGCGGCTGGCGCGTGATGGAGCCCACGATGTCGCTCGCCCGACTGTCCAGCAGCGCGAGGCCCGACGACGCGAGCGACGATGCGACGCTGAGGTAGAGCGCGACCCCCAGGACGAGCAGCACGACGAGCGTGGAGCCGCCACTCCACGCCACGAGGCGCCAGCGCACGGCGCGAACGAGCTGCGCGTCGCTCTCCGAGGCCTGCCGCTCGGCCGTATCGAGAGACAGGTCAGGCTTGCTCGTCGCCGCCATCGGCTCGGCGGTCTCAGGCATCGGCGAGCCGGTACCCGACGCCGCGCACGGTCTCGATCCAGCGGCCGGCCTCGCCGAGCTTCGTGCGCAGGTAGTGCACGTAGGCGTCGACGGCGTTGGGCGTGACGGCTACCGAGAACGGCCACGCCTGGTCGAGGAGCTGGTCGCGGGTGAGCGACTGGCCCGGGTGCCGGAGGAAGCACTCCAGCAGCGAGAACTCACGCGGGCTCAGGTCGATCGAGCGGCCGCTGACCGTCACGCGCCGGCTCCGCTCGTCGAGCGCGATCGGACCGACCGCGAGCACGGGGTCCGGGCGTCGGGGGCCGGGCTCGGCCCGGCGGGCGAGCGCGCGCAGGCGCGCGGCGAGCTCCTCGTACGCGAACGGCTTGACGAGGTAGTCGTCGGCGCCCGCGTCCAGCCCGGCGACGCGGTCGTTGACCGTGTCCCGCGCGGTGAGCATGAGGATCGACAGCTCGCGCGCACGCTTGCGAAGGCGTTGCGCGACCTCGATGCCGGAGATGTCCGGGAGGCCGATGTCGAGGATCACCGTCTCGATGCCCTGGGTGGCGTCGGCAAGCTCGAGCGCCGTTTCCCCATCGGGAGCGACCTCCACCACGTGGCGGTCGTCCTCGAGGAGGCGGCGCAGGACGCGCTGCAGGCGCGGGTCGTCTTCGACGAGCAGGAGGTGCATGGGCCGGTTGGCGGGAGCCTACGGAACGACCGTCACGTCGCTCGCGGGCGGGCGGGGGCTCCCGTTCATCAGGCTGGGCATGGTAGGCGGTGCCGCCGCTCAGGCAGCGGAGCCGGTCGCCAGCCCGATGAGGTCCTTGGCGGCGCCGATCGGGATCGCGAAGCCGAGGCCCTCGGCGCTCGTCGCGACCGCGGTGTTGATGCCGATCACGTTCCCGGCGGCGTCGAGCAGTGGCCCGCCGCTGTTGCCGGGGTTGATCGCGGCGTCGGTCTGGATGAGGCCCTTGAGCGTCGTCTGGCTGCGCGTTGACTCGTCGGTGACGGTGATCTCACGATCGAGCCCGGACACGATGCCCCGGGTGACCGTCTCGGTGTAGGTCCCGAGCGGGCTGCCGATGGCGATCGCCGTCTGGCCGACCTGGATCGAGTCCGAATCGCCGATCGTGGCCGCCGACAGGTTGGTGGCGTTGACCTTGATCAGGGCCAGGTCCGTGGTATCCGAGATCCTGACGATGGTCGCCGGGAGCTCACGCCCGTCGGCGAGGGCGACGGTGAGGCTCTGGCTGCCCTCGACGACGTGGCGGTTGGTGAGGATGTAGCCCGAAGCGGTGAGGATCACGCCCGAGCCGACGCCGGTGGTGGGGACCTGGAATGGCGTGAACCGGTTCGAGCTGAGGCCATCGGCGGTGATCGTCACGACCGACTGGCGCGCGGTCGCGACGACGGCGGTGATGTCATCGGTGCCCGTCGCGGTGGTCACGGCGCGGGAGTTGGCCGTCGGCGAGGCGGTCGTGGCCCCGGCGAGGGAGCTGGTCAGGACCGCGGCGGTGCCGGTCGAGGCGAGCACGGCGGAGAGGAGGCTCGCGGCGAGGATGCCGGCGAGTCCCCGACCGGCCGTGCGGGTCGGTCGGGGCTCCCGGTCGGCCACCGGAGCGTCGAGCCGGGGAGGAGGAGCCGGCTCGACGTCGGTGTGGAGGAAGGAGTTGGCGTCGGGAGGTGCATCCGCATCGGGAGTTGCGGGGGTTGTGCCCGTGCCCACGGCGGGGTCAGCGCGGGGCCCGCCGGGTTCGAGGTCGTCGTTCATGCGCCCATGACACCGGGCGGGGCTGAGATTCTCCTGAGAGCGTCGAGCATTTGGCATGCCAGGACCGTTGCAGCGGCAGGCGCTCCACTGATTTGGCGACGCCAAGGCCGGTGCTAGCGTGGCTTCGTGCCGTCATCGACCGGCCGCGTCACGCCAGTCATTGCGATCGTCGCGGCCGCCGCTCTCGTGTTCCTCCTGATCTGGGCGCTCGGCACTCGCGGTTCGGTGGGAACGACCGCGAGTGGTGCGCCTGCCGTCGGGTCATCGCTCCCGTCGAAGTCATCGCTGCCGTCGAGAGGCACGCCGAACTCGCCCGTGGTGCTCGTCGGCGCGGGCGACATCGCCGCCTGCGCGGCGAGCGGGGACGAGGCCACGGCGGACCTGCTCGACACCATCGATGGCACGGTGTTCACGCTCGGCGACAACGTCTACGAGAACGGGACCGCCGCCGAGTTCCAGCGGTGCTACGACCCGACGTGGGGCAGGCAGCGCGACCGAACGCTGCCCGTGCCCGGCAACCACGACTACAACACCCCCGGCGCGGCGGGCTACTTCGGCTACTTCGGGGCGGCGGCGGGCGATCCCTCGACCGGCTACCACGCCACCGACCTCGGAACGTGGCGGATCTACGTCCTGAACAGCAACTGCGCGGCGATCGGGGGCTGCGACGCCGGCTCGGCGCAGGAGCGCTGGCTCCGGGACGACCTCGCGGCCAACCCGCGCCGTTGCGTCCTGGCGATGTGGCACCACCCTCGCTTCAGCTCCGGCCAGCACGGCAACATCTCGGCGACGCAGGCGCTGTGGCAGGCGCTGTACGCCGCCGGCGCCGAGCTCGTCCTCAACGGCCATGACCACATCTACGAGCGGTTCGCCCCGCAGACCCCGACCGGTAAGGCGGACCCGAGCGCCGGCATCGTCGAGATCGTCGCCGGCACAGGCGGCCGCAGCCATTACGTCTTCGAGCGGATCCGGGCCAACAGCCTCGTCCGGGACAACACGACCTACGGGGTGGTCCGACTGGTCCTGTCAGACGGCGCCTGGTCGTCCGAGTTCATCCCGGTGCCGGGTGGGTCGTTCTCGGACAGCAGCAGCGGGACCTGCCACTGAGGGTTCGATCCGCCGGGTCACCCTGCCTGCGCCCGGATCAGCCCTCGAGGAGGTCCTTCAGGCGATCGAGCGCGCCCATCTCCGCGTTCATCGTCGACTGCACCGCGCCGCCCATCAGCAGCCGCTTCCAGCCCGACAGCTCGGCGTGGAGCTCGAAGGTCAACACCGTGCCGGTGCCGATGCCCTCGAAGGTGAACGAGCCCTCGGGCCGGACCGGCCCCGCGATCGCCCGGAACGCGATCCTCTCGTTCGGCTGGAACTGGGTGATCTCGTAGTCGGCCGGGATGCGCCGCCCGCCCGGGCCCTTGACGCCCTGCGAGTACCTCGCGCCGAGGCCCTGTCCGGACACGAGGTCGACGTCGAGCACGCCCGAGCGCCAGTGCTTCGCGTTCCGGCCGTCGGCAACGAAGGTGAAGACCTCGGCGATCGGCCGGTTGATCGTGATCGTCCGCTCCGCGTTGGGCATGAGGCCAGCTCCTCGCGACGTCGCCGCAGCTACACCCCGAGCCGATCGAGGTAGTGCGGCAACATCTTGCGCCACCACGGCCAGTCATGATTCACGTCGTCGCCCCACTCGTCGACGAGCGCCGGGATGTCCTTGGCCGCGAGCACGTCGCGCATCGCCCGGGTGTCGGCGAGCATGTCGTCCTCCCACGCTCCGCGCCCGACGACGAAGGCGAGCTTGGCCTCGCGCAGCCGGTCGAGGTACCACGGGGCGTCGAGGTTCGGGAGATAGCGAAGGGGCGAGTTGAGGTACACGCCCTCGCTCTTGTCGTCGCCGACGAACAGGCCGAGCTGGTACAGCCCCGAGATCGCGATCAGCCCGTCGAACGCGTCCGGGTGGCGGAACACGACGTTGGCGGCGTGGTAGCCGCCCATGCTCACGCCGGTCGCCCACGCTCGCTCCCAGCCCGTCAGGTCGCGCAGGAACGGGACGACCTCGGCGGCGAGGTACCGGTCGTAGTCGTCGTGGCGCCGGGCCCGGTCGGCAGGGCTGATCGCCTGGTTCGTCCACGACTGCCGATCGATGCTGTCGACCGAGATGATCCTGGCCCGGCCCTCGTCGATGAACCGAGCGCAGGCCTCGACCATGCCCCACGACTCGAAGTCCCAGTAGCGGCCATCCTGCGACGGGAACGCCACGACCGGCCGGCCCGCGTGGCCGTAGACCTTGAGCGCCATGTCCTGGCCGAGCGCGTCGCTGTACCAGGATCGCTCCTCGACCTGCACGTGGCTACGCCCGCGCCAGGATTTCGTGCGCCGCCGCGAGGAGGGGGTCCAGGCGCGGCTCGCGCATGATGTAGCCGTAGTTGCCGAGCGCGGTCGAGAACACATCGTCCACGCGCTCGTGATGGATGAGCAGCTTCGCGTACCGGCGGAGGACATCGTCGTGCGACAGCCGGTACGTTCGACCGGCCTTCCGGCCGGCCCACATCACGTACCACTTCTTCTCCGCTGGAACGCTCGTCGTGCCGTTGACCACGACCTCCGCCCACGCCCGGTAGAAGTCGATGTCGCTCGTCCAGTTCCACATGTCGACGGTCAGGCCGCCGGGCTGGCGCATGTTCACCTCGAGCGCCGCGAGCTCGCCGTCGGGCAGCCTGAAGAACTCGAAGTGGAACGGGCGCTCGCGGACGCCGAACGCGCGCACGATGTGCCGCCCGAGCGCGTCGAGGTCGGGCGCGATCTCCCGGTCGATCCAGTAGAACATGTCTGCCCCGCGCACCGAGTCGAGCACGGTCAGCCCATAGACCAGGGACGATGCGAACACCACCTCGCCCGAGCGATCGACGAGCCCGTCGAAGCTGAGGAGCTGGCCCTCGAGGTACTCCTCGAGGATGTAGTCGATGCTCGGCCGGTCGCCGAGGAAGGCGTCGAGGTCGGTGTCGTTCTCGATCCGGTAGGTGCGCGCGGCGCCGACCCCGACGTCGGGCTTGGCGATGATCGGGTAGCCGACCTCCTCGATGAAGTGCCTGGCAACCGGCGCGCTGACCCGGCGCACGACGCGCCCGCGCGCGACCCGCACGCCGGCGCGCTCGAACACCCGCTTCATGGCCGACTTGCGCTTGACCTTGTCGATGCCCTCGGCGTGCAGTCCCGGGATGTTGAACTCGCTGCGCAACCGGGCGTCGGTGGCCAGCCAGTACTCGTTGAGCGACTCAAGCCGGTCGATCTTGCCGTAGCGGTGGGTGTAGTACCCGACGGCTCGGGTCAGCTGGTCGATCGAGTGCAGGTCGTCGACGCGGTAGTAGTCGGTGAGGGCCGCCCGCAGCTCCGGGCGGAGCGCCTCGTAGGCGACGTCGGCGATCCCGAGCACGGTCGCGCCCGCCTCGCGCAGCCGCTGGACGTACAGGTACATCCCCGGCGGGAAGTGCGGCGAGAGGAAGACCACGTTCACGCGCGAGAGTGTGCCCGAACGCGGGGCGCGAGCACTAACGCTCGGGAAGCGCCTCGAGCGCCGAGCGCGCCTGCTCTCGACTGAGATTCCACGACAGCGGACCTGCCGTCGTCGGGTCGCCGGTGAGTTCCGCGCGCCGGAGCTGCAGCTGCCTCAGGAGGGCCGCCCGCTCGGCCGGCGGCAGCACGGCGAGCGCGGCGACGAGGTCCGGGACCGCGTCCTCGCCGAGCGTCAGACCGTAGGGCAGGTCGAAGCCGGCGAAGCCGCCGGGCGCGACGAGGCCAGGATCGACGACGCGCGCCAGGTTCTGGCGGATCACGAACGCCTGCGGACCGAGGACAGACACGGCCAGCGTCACCGCAACGGCGCTCGCCGCGAGGGCGTGCGGTAGCCAGCGCATGCGGTCCGCAACGAGCAGGCCGATCGCCAGCGCGAGGCACAGCGCGAGCCAGGCGATGGACGCGGCCACGAAGAAGCGGAGCTCGGTCCAGCCGTAGGCGCCCTGGTAGAGCGCGAGCCGGAGCGCGGCAGAGGCGAGGATCACGCTGGTCAGGCCCAGCAGCGCCAGCGCACCGACCAGGAGCGCGCGCGTCCGGCCGACGACCTCGTGCGCCCCCAGCAGGAGCAGGCCCGCCAGCCCGACCACGCCGACCAGCTGGAAGTAGCCCTGTCGCGCGTAGTCGCTGTAGGTCATGCCGACGACGCCCAGGGTGTCCACGCCGCCGAAGAGGTACACGACCTGGACGATGGCGAACGCGCCGAACAGCAGGTCGACGGCGGCAAGGACGGTCAACGTCTCGACGGCGCCGACGCGCCGCGCCCGTGCCGGCTCGACTTCCGCCGTGGCGGCGCGCGACGTGCCCGCGCCCGCGCCCAGGCCCGACCAGCTGAACAGGCCTGCGCCGCCCGCCGCGAGCACGAGCGGCCCGGCGATGAGGCCGGCGGCCAGGACCGAGAAGGCGCCCCGGTCGACGACCTCGCCGAGGTCGATGGGCAGGCGGAACGCCTCGTCGATGGCGCGGCCGAAGACGGCGTCGGCCGATGCGAGGAGCAGGCTGAACCCGGCGACGACAGGCACGGCGATGAGGACGCCCCTCGCGATCGCGGCGAAGCGCCCGAGCTGGCCGAAGCCGCGGGAGAAGAAGCCGTCTGCGCCCGATCGAGTCACCAGCCACGCCAGCGCGACGGTCGCGACCAGGCCGGCGAGGCAGCCCAGCAGGATCACGCTCGAAGCGGCCCGCCTCGTCACCGGCACGCCGCTCATGGCGAGGCTCCAGGCTGCTGTTGCCAGGCCGACGAGGCCCAGGTCGAGGACGACCACGCTCGGGTCCGTGCGCAGCGCCGGGCCCAGCGAGGCCATGACCGCGACGACCGGCAGCCACAGGTCGAGCGGATCCGCCGGCCGGCGGTTCGGGGCGAGCCAGATCACGAGGGCGAGAATCGCGACGGTGGCGATCGGCACGTTGATCCCGAGCCCCACCCTGTCGAAGAGCACGTCAGCGGCGAGACCCGCGGTGAAGGCTGCTGCGGCGGCTCGCCGCGCGAGGCGTGGATCCACGTCTACCCTCCAGGCTGATCGGCCACCCTGGGACGTGGCGCGGCATTCGATGGGAGACTGACGGACGCCGCGCCGGCGTCCGTTGTTGCGCAGCGTCTTGAATCTCGGAGAAGCGGGTGCACCTCGACAGCGACGAGGCCATGCGACGGGCGGCCTCGGCCGACCATGGTGTGCTCGCCACGCTCAACCGCTCGGGCGTCGCCGACCTCGTCCCGGCATGCTTCGCCATCGTTGGCCAGTCGCTGGCCGTGCCCGTCGACTCGGTCAAGCCGAAGCGCTCGACCGCGCTCGGCCGGATCCGCAACCTGGAGCGCGATCCGAGGGCGACCCTGCTCGTCGAGCACTGGGACCAGGCCGACTGGTCGCGCCTGTGGTGGGTTCGCCTGTCGCTCCTGCGTCGGGACGTGCCCGCCAGCGTTGCCGCGGCGCTGGAGCAGGGCCTGCGCGAGCGCTATCCGCAGTACGCCACGGAGCCGTTCGTCGCCCTGCTCACCTTCGAGGTCGAGTCGGTCGTCGGCTGGGCAGCCGCCTGACCTGACGCTCGCGATCAGGCCTGGCCGCGCTCGACGTGCACGGCGTGCCAGCAGTACAGGGCGAGCGTCGAGCGGTACGGCCGGAACCGCTCGCCCTCCGCCTCCAGCGGCCGCGGCCTGATCGTCTCCGCCAACCCGTGGATGAGGCTCCAGCCGTGGCGGATCCCGAGGTCGTCGACCGGCCAGACGTCGGGCCGGCGGAGCTGGAACAGGAGGAACATCTCGGCGGTCCAGCGGCCGATCCCGCGGACCGTCGTGAGGCGCTCGACGATCTCGTCGTCGCCGAGTCCGTCAATGCCGTCGAGCGGCACCGTGCGGTCCCGGGTCTTCGTCGCGAGATCGATCAGCGACGCGGTCTTCGCGCCGGAGAGCCCCGCCGCGCGGAGCGCCTCCGGCTCGGTAGCGAGGATCGCCTCGGCCGTCACGGAGCCGCCGATCGCAGCCACGAACCGGCCGTGGATCGCCGCCGCGGCGCGACCGGCCAGCTGCTGAAACACGATCGCCCGCGACAGCGACGTGAACGAGTCCGGGTCACCCGGCCGGAGCGCGAACGGGCCGGCCCGACGGACGAAGGCGGCGACCATTGGGTCCGCGGTGGAGATCGCGCTGGTTGCCGCGGCCTCTTCTGCCGGGACCTCGCGTCGCTCTGCCTGGGGCACGGGGCTCAGGATCGCACGCCGACCCTTGCGCCGGTTCAGGCCCGCGCGAGCTGGTACACCCTCCCGTTGAGGTCGGTCACGACCAGCTCGCCACCGCCGATCTGACCGAACGAGCTGATCAACAGGTTCGTGTCCAGGAGGCGAACCTTGCTGGCAGGTGGAGACGCGCTCGAGGCCACGACCCAGATCTCGCCGGAGCAGTAGTCGCCGAAGACGTAGCCGCCGCGAAGAAGCGGGATCGCGCTGCCGCGATAGACATAGCCGCCGGTCACCGCG
The DNA here is from genome assembly GCA_005889475.1 of Chloroflexota bacterium. Taxonomy (GTDB): domain Bacteria; phylum Chloroflexota; class Limnocylindria; order Limnocylindrales; family CSP1-4; genus UBA5189. Next base: position 20,744 of record VBGT01000039.1, read on the forward strand.
CAGCGACCGTTGCCGTGGTCGTAGTCGAGCAGCGGCATCTTCTTGCCCGCCGTGTTGCAGCCCGTCATCGGGGCATAGCAATGGGTCCCCTCGAGGACCCTCCAGCCCCAGTTCACGCCCCTGCCCGCGCCCGCGCTCGTCGGGACCGCGTGGTCGACCTCCTCGTACCGCGCCTGCCCCACGTCGCCGATCCACAGGTCGCCAGCGCAGGCCGATCTGCCAGATCTCGTCCCTGCCGGCGACGCCCACGTATGGGTTCGACCCCGGGTTGACATAGGCGGTGGTCGACGTGGTGCGGTTGATGCCGATCCGGAGCATCTTGCCCAGCAGGTAATTGGGGTTCTGCGCGCGGTTGCCTGGATCGCCGGCGTCGCCGCCGTCACCCATGCCGATGTACAGGTACCCGTCCGGGCCGAACGCCAGCATGCCGCCGTTGTGGTTCGCGTACGGCTGCGCGATCTTCAGGATCTGGCGCTTCGTCGACGTGCTCACGACGTTCGGGTTCGAGGACGACGCCCGGTATTCGCGGATGACCGTGTCGCCGGCGAGGTTCGTGAAGTTCACGTACAGCTTGCGGTTGGTGCTGAACTTCGGGTGGAAGGCGAGCCCGAGCAGACCCTGCTCGCTCCCCTTGCTCACCTCGCTGGAGATGTTCAGGAACGGCGTCGACCGGACCACGCCGTTCTGCAGGATCTTGATCTTGCCGGTCTTCTCGACGATGAAGATGCGATGGCTGCCGTCGTTGGCGATCGTGGCAAAGACCGGCTTCGACAGGCCGGACGCGATGAGACGGAGCCTGATGCGGGCGTCGGTCGGGGCGGCAAGGACGGTCGGGGCGGTGCCCGAGCCGCCGAACGGGACGGCGTCGACCGTCGCCGCCGCAGTGCTCCCGGCGTCTCCGGTGTCGCCGACGATCGGGACGGCGACGACCTCCCCGGTGAGGACGAGGGTCGTGGTCCACAGCGTGGCCGCCAGGGTCACGGTGAGGAGGCGGCGTCGGAGCGCTCGAGGTTGGTCCATGGTCGGACATGGTCGGCGGCGTCGGGCGCACTGTCCATAGCCCCCTCGATCGCGGGGTGAGTCGGGGCACGCAACGGAGGACAATCCAGCCGTCACGGGAAGCTGCCGAGTTGCGGAGGTGGAGCGACGATGGCCCAGCAGCCGATCGAGCTGATCCTGTTCCGCCAGCTGGCGACGAACCTCGCCGTGCCCGTCTTCCTGGTCGACGAGCGAGGCGATCTCGTGTTCCTCAACGAGGCCGCGGGCGACCTGCTCGGCATCCGCTTCGACGACGTCGACCAGCTCCCATTCGAGCGCTGGGCGACGATGTTCCGGCCCCGAACGCCGGAGGGCGAGCTGATGCCGGCCGAGACCCTGCCGCTGAGCCTCGCCGTGCTCGAGCGGCGACCCGCCCACGACACCATCTCCCTCACCGGCGCGGACGGCGTGGATCGGACGATCGAGGTCACCGCGTTCCCGCTGGAGGGCGGCGGCGGGCGGTTGATCGGCGCGGTGGCGATGTTCTGGGAGCGCGAGACCCCGTGAAGGTCACGTTCTGGGGAACGCGCGGCTCGATCGCGAGCGCCGGACCGGCAACGGCGCGCTACGGCGGGAACACCGCCTCCGTCCAGGTCATGGGCCGCGACGGGACGTGTGTCGTGCTGGATGCAGGCACCGGGATTCGCTCTCTGGGCTACGCGCTCGAGGACGCCGTCGACCGCATCGACATCCTCCTCAGCCATCTCCACATGGATCACATCCAGGGGCTCGGGTTCTTCGGGCCACTCTTCGCACCGAAGGTCGAGGTCCACATCTGGGGCCCGCCCTCGGCGACGCTCGACCTGCGCGCTCGCCTGACCCGCTACTTCTCGCCGCCGCTGTTCCCGGTCCAGCTCCGCGACCTGCCGTCGCGGGTGGAGCTGCACAACGCACCGGACGTGCCGACGGCGATCGGCGGCCTGCTGGTGACCTCGGCGACGGTCATCCACCCCGGTCCGACCGTCGGCTACCGAATCGAGGAGGACGGCGCGTCGGTGGCCTACCTGCCCGACCACGAGCCTGCGCTCGGCCCCATCGGGCTGCCCGATGATCCTGCCTGGATCTCGGGGTTCGAGCTGGCCTCCGAGGTCTCGTTGCTCGTCCACGACGCACAGTACTTCCCCGATGAGCGCGCAACACGCGTGGGCTGGGGCCACTCGTCCACTGTCGAGGTGGCCGCGTTCGCTCGTCGGGCCCGTGTCGGCAGGGTGGCCTGCTTCCATCACGATCCCGCGCACGACGATGCGACGATCGACCGGCTCGTGACCGAGGTCGGCGAGGCGGCGCCGGGGATCACGGTCATCGGGGCACGCGAGGGCGAGACGCTCGAGATCTGAGCCGCCGCGGCTACGATCTCCGACGATGGGCGACCTGTACGACGCGATCCCCAAGGTCGAGCTGCACTGCCACGTCGAGGGCACCGTGCGGGCCGGGACGGTGCTCGAGCTCGCACGGAAGGCCGGGCGGCCACTGCCCGTCGAGGACCCCGCGGAGCTGTACCGCTACACGTCGCTCGACACCTTCCTGGCCATCTTCTGGCTGGTCCAGGAGACGCTCGTCGAGCCCGCGGACTGGGAGCGGATCGCGTACGAATCGCTGGTCGACGCCGCGCCCCACGGGCTGCGCTACCGCGAGACGTTCTTCACGCCCGCGCGCCACCTCGCCGCCGGACACGATCTCGGGGGCATCGTCGACGGGCTGTCCGCGGGGATCGCGGCGGCCGAGGCCGACACCGGGGTGCGAGCCTCGCTGATCGCCGACATGGATCGCGCCTACGGGCCGGCCGCCGGGCTCGAATTCATCGAGCTGCTCGTCGCCCTGCGCCGGGCGGGCCGCGCCGAGCGGGTCATCGGAGTCGGCATGGATTCGACCGAGCTGGGCGTCGACCTGTCGGCGTTCAAGCCGGCGTTCGAGCTGGCCCGGGGCGCCGGCTTCCGGCTGACGGGCCACGCCGGCGAGGCCGTCGGCACCGGCCCCCGGAACGTCCGCGTCGCCCTCGACCTCCTCCGCGTCGAACGCATCGACCACGGCGTCGCGATCATGGAGGACCCGGAGCTGGTCAACCGCGTCGCGGGCGAGCGGATCCCGCTGACGGTCTGCCCGAACAGCAACGTGGTCATCGCCAACCGGTTCCCGAGCCTCGAAGCCCACCCGTTCCGGGCCATGCGCGAGGCCGGTCTCGTCGCGACCATCAACACCGACGACCCGGGCATGACGGACCTCGACCTGGGGGTGGAGTACCGAACCGTCGCAGCGGCCCAGCGCCTGTCGTTCGACGAGGTCGCGGCAGTGGCGCTGGACGGCGTGGAGGCGAGCTGGCTCGAAGGTGACGACAAGCGACGCCTGCGCGGCGAGTTCGAGGCGCGCCTCGACGACCTTCGGCCGGCGTCGGCGTAGCTCATCGCGACCCCCGTGACGAACGACGTCGCTGATTGATGCCCTGCCGCAATGTTCCCGCCGGCCGGCGCGCAGGTCGGAGCGCGGTGGTGCGTTCCCTGGTCTCGACGAACGCGCGCTGGCTCGCGCCCGTCGTCGCCGCCTGCCTGATCGCCTCGGGCTGCCAGCCGTCGCCGACCGCATCGCCGACGCCACGCGCCAGCTCTCCGGCGCCGACCTCGCCGGCAGCCTCGCCCGTCGGCCCCTCGTCGGCGGCGAGGATCCCGCTCGCGGACGACCTCCGCGACGCGGTCGACGTCGATGCGATCGTGGCCGACCTTGGCCGGCTGCAGTCCATCGCCGCCGAGCACGGCGGTGCGCGCCCGGCGGGCAGCGACGGCCACGCCGCGGCCGCGGCCTTCGTCGCCGACCAGCTTCGCGCTGCGGGCTACTCGGTCGAGCTCCAGCCGGTCGATGTGCCCTTCTTCCGCCAGCTCGCGCCGAGCGTGCTCCAGGTCGAGGGCGCCGGCCCCGCATTCGAGGACGTCCACGACTTCAAGGCGATGCTCCTCTCGGCCAGCGGCACGGTGACCGCGCCGGTCTTCGCCCTCGGCTTCAACCCGGGGGCGCTGCCGGGCGATCGCGCCGGCCTCGGCTGCAACCCCGGGGACTGGAGCGGCGTCCCCGCCGGCTCGATCGTGCTGGTGCAGGCCGCCGGATGCCGGCGTCGCGACGTCATCGTGCAGGCGCAGGCCGCAGGCGCCCTCGCGCTGCTGACCGCCTACCCGGAGTGGGCTCGCGATGAGGTGCTGCGGCCCACGCTGATCAACCCGAACGGCATCCGGATCCCGGTCCTCGGCGTCACCGAGGCGACCGGGACGGCGCTCGCCGACGCGGCTGCCGCCGGGAAGCAGGTCCACATCTCGACCCGGACCGCCGTCGAGACCCGATCGAGCGTGAACGTGATCGGCGAGACGGCGGGTGGCGACCCCAGCCACGTCGTCATGCTCGGCGGACATCTCGACTCGGTGGTCGACGGGCCGGGGATCAACGACGACGGCAGCGGCACCATGACCGTGCTCGAGATCGCCCGCGAGCTGGCTGCCCAGCTCCGAAAGGGAGGCAGCGGAGCGCCGGCGCCGGGCTGGAAGGTGCGCGTCGGCTTCTGGACCGGGGAGGAGATCGGGCTGCTGGGCTCGACCGCGTGGGTCGGCCGGTCGGGCGCGCCGCCCCTCACCTCGATCGCGGCCTACCTCAACCTCGACATGCTCGGCTCGCCGAACGGCGGGCGGTTCGTCTACGACGGCGCCACCACGACGCGCCCGGCCCCGTCCGGCATCGCCAGCCAGCTGTTCGTCCGCGCCCTCGAGGAGGAGGGCCTCGTCTGGCAGTCCGTGTCGGTCGGGTCGAGCGACAACGTCCCCTTCGACCAGTTCGGGGTGCCGACAAGCGGGCTGTTCTCCGGCGCCAACGAGATCAAATCGGGGACACAGGCCGAGCTCTTCGGGGGAACGGGCGACGCGCCTGCTGACGCCTGCTTCCACCTCGCCTGCGACACGACGGCGAACATCGATCGGCAGCTGCTGGGCGAGCTGGCGCGGACCGCGGGCTGGGTGGTCGGCGCGCTCGCATCAGGCGAGGTCGACCTGGGCTCGTCCTGACACGGCGGGAATTGGTCGGGGCGGCGGGATTTGAACCCACGACTTCATCGTCCCGAACGATGCGCGCTACCAGGCTGCGCTACGCCCCGACCGAGGGGCCCTCTGGCGGGCCCGCGGATGATAGCAGAGGGTCGCCGCGCTACTCGCCGAGGGCGTCGGCCGCCGGGTCGTGGCGCGGCGGGTCGTGGACCGGCCACATGGTCACGGCCGCGGCGAGGAACGAGGCCGCCATCAGCCCGAACACGATCGGCAGGCCCGCCGTCTCGCCGACCCGTTCGATGAGCGCGCCGTAGGCCGCGACCCACAGCGAGCCGACGCCGAAGGCGAGTGTGAAGTACAGGGCGAAGGCGACGTCACGCACGCCGGTCGGGACGACGTCAGCCAGGAGGGCCTGGAGCTGCGGGCTCTCGGCGAACGAGAAGAGGCCCATGATCGCGACGCCGACCCACAGCCCGAGGAGGCTGGAGCCGACGGCGATGAACACCAGGAAGCCGAGCGCCCCGCCAACGTAGGCGCCGACGATCGTCGGCCGCCGGCCGATGCGATCCGAGAGCCAGCCGGCAACGAGCGGCATCGGCACCGAGAGGACGATGAGCCCCGCGTACATGAGGTTCGTCGTCGACTCCGGCAGCCGGAGCACGTGGGTGAGGTACAGCAGGGCGAACAGGTTGGCCACGCCGAGGCCTCGCCCGCCGCCGCCGAAGACCGAGGCGAGGTAGGTCCGCTTGATCCTCGAATCCCGCCAGATCGTGCCGACCGCGGCGCGCACCGAGCCCTCCCGGATCGCGGCGAGCCGGTCGGCGCCCGTCTCGCGCACCCAGCGCAGCATCGCGAGGCCGACCAGCGCGGCCGGGATGCCGAAGACCACGGAGGCGCCCCGCCACCCGGCGACCGCGAGCAGGGGTGGCCCAGCGAGCGCGGCGATGACCGTGCCCACGTTGCCGCCGGAGATGTGGGCGCTGATCGCGAACCCGCGGCGCTCCGGCGGAAACTGCTCGGCGAGGAGGGCGTTGCCGACCGGGTGCTGCGGCGAGCCGCCGATGCGCGAGACGACGTTCGTGGCGGCGAACGTGATGAATGACGAGGCTGCCGCCTGCGCCGCAAAGCCGAGCCCGAACAGGACGCCGCCGGCGGCCATCAGCCAGCGCCGCTCGACGTATCGGGTGACGATGCCGTAGGTCGCCTGGACGAGGCCCGACGAGAACGCCCCCGCCGCGGCGACGAAGGTCACGGCCTGCACCCCGACCCCGAACTCATCGATGATCTTGAGGAAGATCAGGGGCAGGATGACCGCCTGCGCGTGGTTGACGGCATGGGCGATCGCGAGCAGCCACAGGGTCCGCTCCGGGCGGATCTCGGACGCCGATGGCGTGGACGGGCGGGGCCGGTCGGCAGCCACCCCGTCGATCTGTCGGGCGCCCGGCTCAGCCGGGCTCGGGCGTGGCGGCGCGCCGGCGCCACGTGCTCACGTAGCCATCGCCGAGGCGGATCGCCCGGAGGTCGTAGGACCCGCCGATCCAGCGGCCACCGGCCACCGTGTCGGCGACCATGGCGCCGTCCCTGGAGTAGGGCCGGCCGGTCTCGACGACATCACGCAGCGTGTCGAAGTAACCACTCGAGCGGAACTCGGGCAGCAGCTCGCCGGTGATGAGCCCGATCAGCGCCTCGCGCTCGATGCCGGCCCAGCTGGCCGCGGCGAGGTTCACGAACTCGAGCCGGAAGTCGAGGATTCGGCCGTCTCGGTCCCGGATGGCGGTGGCGACCGAGACCGGTTCTTCGATCGTGTCGAGGACGGCGAGCAGCCGCCGCTCGAGCTCTGGTCGGTTGGTCGTCACGTTCCGCGGAAGCATAGGGGAACGGCCGTTCGCGGAGACCGGCTGGTCGCGTTTCCGAGACATGGGGTAGTGGCGCTCCTGGAGTGGATGAGCCGTGCTCGCTGGGTTGCTCGTCGGGTGAGCGGCCGCGCCAGGGCGGACCCGGCGCGGCAAGGTGCTCGGCGCGAGGGGTTGCGCCACCCGGACTGTATCAGTTTCTATACATGGCGTCTAGTATTGATTTCCCAAGAGTGGATGCTATGGTGGGGCGATGGACGCGGACGCGCGATCGGCACGCCATCCGGGCCGGCCGCGCCGTGCCGCCACCGACGCCGCGATCGTTCGGGCAGCCGTCGAGCTCATGACCAAGGGAGGCGTCCAGGCGACCACCCTGACCGCGGTCGCGAAGCGGGCCGGCGTCGCCCGCGCGACGGTGTACCTGCGCTGGCCCACCCGCTCGGCGCTGATCGGCGCGGCCGCTCGGGCGGCCGTCGGGGGCCAGGTCCTGCCGCTCACGGGCAACGTCGAGCAGGACATCCGCGGCGGCGCGGGGTTCATCCAGCGTGTGTTCGAGCGTGCATCGACGCCGGCGATGCTCCCGGAGATCGTCCGCGGCGTGCTGGCCAACCCGCCCGAGATCAGCTTCGAGGCGGTGGCGCCACGACGGCGCGAGTTCGCGCGCCTCTATCGGGCCGGCGCGGAGGCCGCCGGTCTCGACCCGACGGTCGACCCCCACCTTGCATTCGACATCCTCCTCGGGACCGCGATCGCCCATCTGCTCGCGAACGGTCGGCCGATGGCGGAGGCGGAGGCCGAAAAGCTCGCCGAGGTGATCATCGCCGGCCTGCGCGTCCCGAGGCCGGCCTAGCGTCCGAGACGAACCGAGCGGCCGGTTGGACCGGCCGCTCGGGCTGTGCTGCGGGCCGAGGAGGACCAGCCCGCGGGTTCTAGAACTGCTCGAGGTAGCGCTCGACCTCCCAATCGGAGACCTGCGTCCGGTACTCGTCCCACTCGGCGCGCTTCGCGTCGACGAAATGGCTGAACACGTGGTCGCCGAGCGCCTCGCGGATCACGGCATCCTTCTCGAGCTCGTCGAGGGCCTCGCCGAGCGTGCCCGGGAGCTCCTTGATCGATTTGGCCGCGATCTGCGCCGCGTCCATCTCGAAGAGCGACTCCTCCACCGGCTCGGCGAGCTCGAGACCCTTGTCCACGCCGTCGAGTCCGGCCGCGATCATCGCGGCGAAGGCGAGGTACGTGTTCGACGATGGGTCTGGGCAGCGCACCTCGACCCGGGTGCCCTCGATCGACTTGCCGGGCGAGACCATCGGCACCCGGATGAGCGCCGAACGATTGGTCCGGCCCCAGGTGAGGTACGTCGGGGCCTCGTAGCCGGGAACCAGCCGCTTGTAGCTGTTCACGAGCGGCGCGAGGACCGCGATCATGCCCCGCGCATGGCTCAGGATGCCGGCCATGTACGACTTGGCGAGCGGCGAGAGGCCGTACGACGACTCGGCGTCGGCGAACGCGTTCTGCGAGCGCTCGATCGAGTACAGGCTCTGGTGGGTGTGCATCCCCGAGCCGTTGATCCCGTGGATCGGCTTGGGCATGAATGTCGCGTACAGGCCGTGCTGCTGGGCAATCGCCTTCAGCGTGAACTTGAAGGTGATCGCGTTGTCGGCCGTCTGGAGCGCATCCGCATACTCGAAGTCGATCTCGTGCTGGCCGGCCGCGACCTCGTGGTGGGCGGCCTCGACGCGGATCCCGAACGCCTCGAGCGCGTCGACCATGTCGTGGCGGATCGCCCCGGCGAGGTCGGTGCTGAAGTCGAAGTAGCCGGCCTGGTCGTGGGGCAGCGGCTCGATCGTCCCGTCCTCGGCTCGGCGGAACAGGAAGAACTCGAGCTCGGGCCCCATGTTCACGATGTAGCCGAGCTTGCGAGCCCGATCCACCTGGCGCCGGAGCACGAAGCGCGGGTCACCGGCGAACGCCTCGCCGCGCGGCGTGTACACGTCGCAGATGACCCGGGCCGCCGTGCCGCTTGACCACGGGATCTCCGAGAACGTGCGCATGTCGGGCATGAGGTACTGGTCGCTCTCGGCGATCCGGGTGAAGCCCTCGATCGAGGAACCGTCGAACCAGGTGCCGTGGCGGACCGAGCCCTCGAGCTGATGGACCGGGATCGTCACCGCCTTGACCACGCCCATGATGTCGGTGAACTGGAGCTGGACGAAGCGGATGCCCTTGGCCTTCGCGGCTTCGATCTCGTCCATGCTCGACACTGCTTCGTAGGGAGCGACCACCGACGCTGCCTCCTGTCCTTCGCGGACCTGTCCCCACCACGCGCCTTGTGCAGCGCGCACGAGCAATCACGCGGCAGGCTCTCGGGCTCCGAGCGTAACACCCCGACCGGCCGCCCGAGGATGGGGACGGCGGGCCTGATCGAGACTAGACTTGTTCTTCTTGCACGAATTCGAGCGCGAGGGCCAGGGGCAGGCGGAGGTCGGGATCGGCGAGCTGCCAGCCCGTCGCGGCCTCGATGCGGCGGAGGCGGTAGGCGACCGTGTTGCGATGCACGCCGAGGGCCGCGGCCGCCTCGCCGACGCCGCCGTGGCCGAGGATCGCCCGGAGCGTCTCGATCCGCTCGCGACGGACATCCGGGCGGGCGTCGAGCAGCGGCTCGAGCACGGCCAGCGCGAGCTGCGGGCCGTCGGGCAGCTTGTGCATCGCGCCCAGCATCCGGTAGATCGCCAGGCGGTCGGCGCGGGCGAGCCGGGGTTGGCGGTCGAGGGCGACCGCTGCCTCGAGCGTCGCCCGCGCGTCGCCCTCCGCGGCCGGTCGTTCGGTGGGGGTCGAGAACGGGCGCGAGACGGCCACCGGCCGGGCGAGGAGGTCACCGGCTCGCTCGGCGAGCGCGAGCGCCTCCGCCAGATCACCGGCGACCACGGCCCGGATCTCGAGGCTGTCGGCGTCGCCGCGCAGGGTCATCCGCCGGGCCGGGGCGAGCAGGCGGATCGCCCGCCGTGCCGCCTCGCGGGCCTCCCGCCCGGCCGGCGTGTCCTCCTCGCCGCCGGCCTCACGCTGCCGGGCGAGAATGACGACCCACGGCGGGCCGGCGGCGGGCATGGGCTCCGCCCGGCGGGCGCGGTCCACCGCGCCCCGGATCGCCTCGTCGCGTGCGAGCTCGAGGGCGACGAGCGCGGCGACGCGCGGCAGCGTGACCCGGGCGAGCTCGCTCGCCGGCTCCGCGCCCAGCACGAGCAGGCTCCCGGCGGCGCCGGTCGCGGAGGGCAGGTCGACGCGGAGCGCCACCGGGGCCACGCGGCCTGTCGCGCCGGTTTCGTAGCGCGCCGCCTCGGCCGCGGCGCCGGGGGCCTCCGCCGGGGCGTGCACCACGATCGGCGCGCCGCGGCCGGCCTCGAGGGCGAGCGCGCGGCCGAGGAACGCCGACACGGTCGCGACGAGTCCTGCCACTCCCCCGCCCTCGAGCGCGCGGCGCCGCAGCTCCGCCTCGAGCAGCGAGGCCTGCCGCTCCAGCTCTGCGCCGCGGCCGACGATGAACCCGATGACGCTCCGCTCGAGGGCGGCTGCGTCGGTCCCACGGACGCGGACGGTCGGAATGCCCGCTTCGTCGAGCGCAGCGGCGGTCCGCTCGAACGCCGCGGCGTCGGCACCGGACGCGCCCTCGGCCAGGATCGCCCCGGAGACCGGCACGGCGGCGAGCGCGGCCACGAGGTCGGCGAGCTCGTTCGGTCCGGGCGCCACGACCCCAAGCGCCGAGGCGGGCACGATCGCCACGTCCCCCGCCTCGAGGGCGTCGAACGCCGGGACGCGGGCGCGCATGACGCGCACCCAGGCGATCTGCGGCGAGGCCGCACTACCACGGGCCACGGTGCGCGGTGTTCCCGGGAAGAGCTCGTCGGCGAGCGCCGCGAGGTCGGTCACGGCGCGGCGCCTGGATCGGGCCGCGGCGTCCCCCGAGCCACGACGAGCGCGTCGATCAGGCTCCCGAACTCCCGATCGAAGTCGACGTGCCGGTCGGAGCGGCCGACCAGGTCGAGCCGGCCGTCGCTCCGGAGCCTCGCCCAGACCCGGCGACGGGGCAGGTAGAACGTGATCGCCAGCCCGATGATGAGCGAGACGAACGCCGCCCAGACGATCGGCTGGCCGGGATCGCGCTTGGCGATCAGCAGGGTGTACTGGCTGAAGCCGCGCAGGGTCATCGTCATGTCGAGACCCGCCATGGTCACCGTCTGGCCCCGGACGGCGACGACCGGGAAGCCCATGACGACGTCGGGCGTGCCGTCGGGCAGGGTGCCCCGGACCGCGTAGGGCAGCGCGATCAGCGTCCCGACCCCCTGCTCGGTCCGATCGAGGAGCAGCTCGAGCCCGTACGGTCGGCCTGGGATCGGGATGGCGCCGAGCGGCCGACCCCCCGCGGCATCGGTCAGCGGCACCGGGCCCGACCACAGCACCGAGTCGTCGACCGTGGATCGGATCTCGAGGTCGGGCGCCGGCCCGAATCCGTTCTGGTGGAACGTGTAGCCGCCGACGGTCAACGGGTCGTTGACCCGGATCGTCTTGCGGGCCAGCTGCTCGCCGTCGCTGTACACCGCGAGGTCGGTCGTGAAGTCAGTCGGGCTGCCGGTGTCGAGGCCCGGCGCGTCGAAGCCGAGGTTCTGGACCAGCAGGAGGCCCGGCGTGCCGATGGGCTGGACCGTCAACGTGTCGCCCTCCGCCACCACCAGCCCCTGCTCGTCGCCGAAGCGGGCGGTGACCAGCCCGGCGACGAGAAACAGGATGAGCCCGAGGTGCGAGATCAGCGTCGCCAGCTTGGTCCACCGATTGCGGTCGCCGTACACGAACCTCGCCCCGGCCGGCCCGACGGCCTCACGGACCATGAACCGATGCCGCCGCAGCGCCTCCGCCACGACGCCCGGAGTCAGGCCGGGCCCGGCCGCGACGGAGACGCGATCGGGCAACCTCGGGTCGAAGTACGCATCCGGCTGGACGACCCTGATCGTCGCCGACTGCTGCCACAGCCGGGGCGTGCGATCCAGGGTGCAGATCAGGATCGAGATGACGAGGACGAGCAGGGCCACGCTGAACGGCGTCGAGGTGAAGACGTGGAACAGCTGGAGCCGCTCGAGCACGTCCACGCCGCCGACCCCCAGGACGGGCTCGTAGATCGAGCGCAGCTTGTTCATCTCGGTCGCGTAGTCCGCTGCCGAGCGGAAGGCGAAGCCCGGCAGCTGGCGGACTGTCATGCCGAAGACGGCGAGGATCGCCACCGCCACGATCTGGACCACGGCGAAGTTCACCGAGGTGAACAGGCGCCAGAGGCGCATGCCGGCCTGCGCGAGGAGGCTCGGCCCGGTGCGGCCCTCGGGCCGGCCGGCAGCCCGGCCGATCGTCAGGCTGGTCAAGGAGTCTGGGTCAGACCCCGGCCGGAACGGCCGCAGCCGCTCGCGCCGCGGCGAGCGCCTGCTCGAAGTCGGCGATCAGGTCGGGGACGTCCTCGAGCCCGACGCTCACCCGGAGGAGCCCGGGCGTGATGCCGCTCTCGATGAGCTCGGCCTCCGACAGCTGGCGCTGCGACGTCGAAGGCGGGTGGACGACCATCGTGTGCACGCTGCCGAGCGAGGCGGTGAGCTCGGTCAGTCGGAGGGCGTCGATGACGGCCCCGCCGGCGGCCCGCCCGCCGGCGAGCTCGAAGGAGAGCATCCCGCCGCCGTTGCCCGGCCGGAGCTGCCGCTCGGCGATGGCTCGCTGCGGGTGGCTGGGGAGACCCGGGTAGTAGACCCGCTGCACGCCGCCCTGACGCTCGAGCCAGGCGGCGAGTGCCAGCGCGTTCGCCGCGTGGCGGTCCATCCGTACGGCGAGCGTGAGCAGGCCGCGAAGGACCAGGAAGGCCTCGAACGGCCCGAGGGTCCCGCCCGTGTCGACCTGGGCGCGGGCGACCTTCGCGACGAGCCCGTGCGGGCCGGCGACGACGCCGGCCATCAGGTCGCTGTGTCCGCCGAGGTACTTCGTCGCGGACTCGAGCACGAGATCGGCGCCAAGCTCCAGCGGGCGGCAGACATACGTCGAGGCGAACGTGTTGTCGACGAGGTACGTGGCGCCATGCTCGTGGGCGAGCGCAGAGAGCGCCCGGTGGTCGGCCAGGAAGGTGGTCGGGTTGGCCGAGGTCTCGGCATACAGCACCCTGGTCGGCGCGGCGGCCAGCGCCCGGGCGACCGCCTCGTGGTCGGTGACATCGACCAGCTCGGTCGTGACCCCGAACCGGCCGAAGTAGCCGGTCAGCTGGGCGCGCGTCGAGCCGTACAGCGCCGCCGAGGCGACGACGCGTTCGCCATCGTGCAGGAGCGACGCCAGCGAAGCGTGGATCGCGGCCATGCCCGAGGCGAATGCGTACCCGGCTTCTCCGCCGGCCAGCTCGGCGTACGCGTTACCGAGGGCCTGCGTGGTCGGGTTCGAGAGGCGGCTGTACGAGTAGCCCGCCCATGGGTCGCCGACGACGTCGCCGAGCTGCTCGGCGTCTTCCGAGGCGAACGTCGCCGTCTGGTAGATCGGCACCGAGGTGGGCCGCTGGCGGACCGCCGGCGTCCGGGACGCCGCCCGGATGGCTCGTGTCGAGAAGCCCAGCGGGTCGTCGCTCATCGCGCCGCGATGCTACACCGGGTCGCGGTTCGGTCCGCCGGCGCGGCCGGCGCAGGCGCTAGCCGACGCGCTCGCTCTCGCGCGACGCCTTGCCTTCCGAGGCGGTCTTCGCTTCGAGGTGCGGCTCGATCGCCAGCATCATCGGCTCGGCCGTCGCCCGCGCGACGCGGTTCTTGCCGCCTCGCTTCGACGCGTACATCGCACGGTCGGCGCTGACCAGCAGGGCATCGGCCGAGCGGCCGTCCGCCGGGTACGAGACGACACCGACCGACACCGTCGGCCCCGGGTCGACGCCGGGCAGGCCCTGCTCGGCGACGGTCAGCCGGATCTTCTCGGCCAGCACCCAGCCACCGGTCGGGTCGGTCTCGGGCAGGAGCGCCACGAACTCGTCGCCGCCGTACCGCGCCGCGACGTCGATCTTGCGGACACCGCTGCGGACGATGTCGGACACGCCACGAAGCACCTGGTCGCCGGCGATGTGGCCGAAGCGGTCGTTGACCGCCTTCAGGTCGTCGAGGTCGAGCATCACGAGACAGAAGGCGCGGCCCGATCGATCGCCCCGAGCGATCTCGCGCTCGAGCGCGGTGAAGAAGAACGTCCGGTTGTACAGGCCGGTCAATGAGTCGATCGTCGACAGGCGGATGGCGGCATCGCGCGCCCGACGCTGCTCGCGCCCGACGGAGGCGCCGATGTAGGCCAGCAGATAGACGCCGGTCAGGTTCACGCCCATCTGGATGAGCGACTCCACCACGGGCGTCTGGTCCACCGCGAAGCCGGCGCCGATGTAGCCGGCGGTCGCGAGGAGCGCGAGCGCCAGCGCGATTCGCGGCGCGACCAGGAGCGCTCCCGCGCCGACGATCAGCGGGAAGGTGAACGTGAACGGGCTCTCGAAGCCGCCGGTCAGGATGACGAGACCGGTCGCGAAGACGAGGGCGAGGATGCCCTGCAGCGGACCGCCGATCCGGCGGACCGCCGTCCGCGGCAGCACGTCCTGGAGGATGAGCATCAGCAGCCCGGTGGCGGCGATGATGATCACGATCGTCGGCAGCGAGCTGGCCCAGATGCCGCTGCCCGCCGCGAACACGGCGACCGCCATCAGGAACGCCCAGCTGACGATCCGGATGACCCGGTTCTCGAGCGTCGGATCGCTCGCGGCCTGGGCCAGCGGCCCGGTCAGCGGCGGCTCGGGATGGTCGGCGATGGGCATGAGCGCACGCGAGCCGTCTTTGTCCGCCACGTCCGCCACGCTGGCTTCTGGGTCGTTCATGCCCTCCGCCCCTGTGTC
>VBGT01000103.1 GCA_005889475.1 Chloroflexota bacterium
CACAGTTCGACTTCCAGCCGGCGAAGACGACCTTGCCGGATTGGATCGGAACCACCGGGGTCCCCGGGGCGGCCGCGATGTCGTCGGCCCGGTGATAGGTATGCCAACTCTGGCTGATCCAGGATGACCTGGTTGCCACCGGCCACGAGGCCACGACAACCGCTGGCAGGATGAGGGCGACGGTCAGGGCCGCCGCCAAGGCGCGGATGGATCTGCGCATAGACGATGACGGGCAGGCCGCAGCGCTACCCGGGCTCCTTTCTTCCTGGAGCCCCTCGCTGGCGAGGGGCAACGAATCGATGGCCGCCGGGCATGCGCGCGTGCGTCAGACAGCGCGATGCCGCGACGGGAGTTGCGGGGGTTGACCCTCCACCGCCGGACAGCGACCGCCGCGGCTGGGAGATCCCGGGAAGATCGGGGCGATTGTGCCAGCCGGCCGTGATCCTGTCGCGCGGGTGCACCAGCGCACCCCGAATCGCCTGTCAGTACCCTGACCCATGGAGGTGCGTTGCGATGGATTCCGGCGGAGCGACCACGATCACCTGGTACGGCCACGCGTGCGTCGAGATGCGGACGTCGGGCGGCACGATGGTCCTCTTCGATCCATGGTTCGCGAACCCGATGAGCCCGAAGCCGCCCGAGAGCGTCGACCGCTGCGACGTGATGCTCGTCAGCCACGGCCACGCCGATCACTTCGGGAATGCGCTGCCCATCGCCAGCCGGACACGGCCCGCCTGGCCTGCCATCCACGAGCTCGCGCTGTGGCTCGCCAGCGTGTACGCAGCGCCCGACGACGTGATCGGCATGAACAAGGGCGGCACGGTCGATGCGCGCGGCCTCCGGGTGACGATGACCTCGGCCGATCACTCGGCCGGCGACTGGGACAACGCCGCTGGTTCCCCGCGCTACCTGGGCGAGCCGGCCGGCTTCATCGTCGAGCTCGAGGACGGCTCGAAGGTCTACTTCGCGGGTGACACGAACGTCTTCGGCGACATGCGCCTGATCCGCGACCTGTACGCGCCCGACCTGGCCATCCTGCCCATCGGGGGCCACTACACGATGGGTCCGCGTGAGGCGGCGCTGGCCGTCGAGCTCCTCGGCGTGGCCGAGGTCGTGCCGATCCACCACGGTACGTTCCCGATCCTCGCCGGCACGCCCGACCAGCTCCGCAGCGAGCTGGCGGCCCGATCGCTGGGCGAAGTCCGGGTCCATGCGCCGCAGCCCGGAGAGGCCATCACGCGCTGAGCTCGTAACGGTGGGGGCGCCGCGGGTCCGGGGTGGTCAGGGGACGAACGGGTAGGTGTCAGCCTCGCGCGCGTGAGGCGTCATGGCGACGCACAACCCTCCGAGGTCGCATTGCAGCCGGAACCCCAGGCCCAGGACAACGCGCGAGACCCGATCCTCGACGGGCGCGACAGCCTGCGCCTGGTCAAGCTGCGGCTTGGCCTGACACTCATCGCGGTCGCGCTGCTCCCCATCGCGGCGGTCTCGCCGCTCGTCCGCGCGGTCGCCGAGGAGGCGCGGGTCACGCACCACGAGCGCCTCTCGGACCAGGCACAGACGGCGGTGTACGAGCTCGGGCGGGAGCTCTCGCTCGTTCGCTCGGCCGCGGACGAGATCCTCGGCGACCCCGCCATCGTGGCGGCCGCGGCGAGTGGTGCCAGCGCCGGCGAGCGCCGCAAGGCGTCGGATCGGCTCGCGCAGTTCGTCGACCCGCGTGGGACGGTGGTTGGTGCGACGCTCGTCACCGGCGACGGAACGAGGGCAAGATTCGGTGTCCTGGTCGACGTCGCCGCGCTGCCACCCGGCGTGGTCGTCGGCGGTCTCGCGGCCGTGCCCGACGCGCCGGACGCCCGGATCCTCGTCGTGGAGACGAGCAAGGCCGGCGACAAGCCCGCTCGCACCTTGATCTCGGCCGTGTCGGTGCCCGCGCTGCTCCTCGCGGCGACGCCCAAGATCGTGCTACCCGGCCGCGTGCTGCACATGACCGACGCGTCGGGCATGGTCATCGCGGAGTCCGGCAGCGGCTTCGACCCGAGCGCGATCCCGGGCGAGGTCCTCGATATCGCGACCATGGCCGCCCACGACTCCGACGGTCGAGCCACCCTCGACCTGCCCGGCATCGCCGGCTGGCAGATCGTGGTGTCCGCGCCGATCCCGCTGGTCGCGCTGCCGATCCAGGCGCTCGGCGCGCTGGCGGCGTTGCTCCTGCTCCTGGTCGGGTTCACGATCTGGATGGCCCGCCAGATCCTGCGCCCGGCAGCAGCCCTCGAGGCGTCCCGGTCACGCCTCCGCGAGCTGTATGAGAGCGCCCGCGAGGCCGCGCTCAGGGACAGCCTCACCGGCCTCGGCAACCACCGCGCCTTCCAGGAGGCGGTGGCGCGCATGGTCGAGGGCGCGCGCCGCTACGGCACGAACTTCTCGCTCGTGCTCATCGACATCGACGAGTTCAAGCGCGTCAACGACACGAAGGGTCACGCCGTGGGCGACCAGCTCCTGGCCGAGGTCGGAGAGCTGATCGGCGCCACGATCCGACCCACGGATGCGGCCTTCCGCGTCGGCGGCGACGAGTTCGCCCTCCTCGTGCCGCATACCGACGCGGCCGGTGCGATCGTCCTCGCGCGGCGCCTCCTGGCCCGCGGTCTCGAGGACCGTGCGCGGGGCTACTACCGCGACCCGATCTCGTTCTCTGCAGGCGTGACCGCCTGCCCCGAGTTCGGCCAGACGCGGCTCGAGCTCACGTCCCAGGCCGACGCGGCCCTGTACCGCGGCAAGCGCAACGGCCGGACCGTGGTCACGATCTACGACCCCGAGAAGGACCACGGCCACGTCGACGAGGGGATGCGCGCCGAGCTGTCGAGCGCGATCTCCGCGGTCATCGAGGGCAACTCGCTGACGCCCGTCTACCAGCCCATCATCGAGCTGACCACCGGCCGCGTGGTCGGCTACGAAGG
Organism: Chloroflexota bacterium; assembly: GCA_005889475.1. Classification (GTDB taxonomy): domain Bacteria; phylum Chloroflexota; class Limnocylindria; order Limnocylindrales; family CSP1-4; genus UBA5189. The sequence goes on from VBGT01000103.1 coordinate 2,955, forward strand.
CCTCGTCCGCGTGCCCAAGGAGTCAACCTTCGCGCACGCAGGCGCGATGTTCGACTCGGCCGAGGTCGCCGGCCGCGTCGCCGACCTCGATCGGCACGCGCTCGACGTCGTCCTGCGCGGCGCCCGCGACCTGCCCGATTGGGTGAGCCTCAGCGTCAACATCTCGCCGCGCACGCTGGAGGCGGCCGAGTTCAGCGCCTCGACCTTCCTGGCCATCCTCCGCCGGCACGGCATGGCCCCCGATCGAATCGCGCTGGAGCTGACGGAGCGCGAGAGCATCCGCGACCCCGAGCGACTGCGCGCTGCGCTCATCGGCGTCCAGAGCGCCGGCGTCCGCGTGGCCGCCGACGACGTGGGTGCCGGCAATGCCGGCCTGCGGTTGCTGAGCCAGTTCCGCTTCGACGTCGTCAAGATCGACCTGTCGCTGGTCCAACGGGGCAGCGACGACCAGACCCAGTCGGTCCTCCGGTCGATCGTCGAGGTCGCCGAGCGGATGGGCGCGTCGACGACCGCCGAGGGCGTCGAGACGTCGGGCCAGCTGCGGACGGCACGGCGGCTGGGCATCACGAACGGCCAGGGCTACCTGCTCGGCCGGCCGGGCCCCGACCGCGACCTAACCTGGGTCGACATCGCGGCGCTCGAGGTCCGCGACGACGTGGGCATCCCCATCCGTGACCTGTCGGACCAGGCGATGCCGGTCATGCCCGCCGAGGAGCCGGTCTGGACCGATCCCGACGCGGCTCCGCCGGAGGACGAGGTTGTCGTCGGCGCGAGCGGGCGGGGCGGGATCCGCCTTCCGTCGATCGCCTTCCTGAAGGCCCAGCGGAACCAGCAACAGCGGTAGGCGGCAGCCGCCCAGCCGTCGCTGCTCGGCGACTCACATCAGGCCGGACAGGCCGCCGAGGCGCTCGGTGAGCCGGACGTTCTCGGCGTAGTCGATCGGGACATCGACGAGCGCGGGACCATCGACCTCGAGGGCCCGCATCAGCGTCGGGTAGAGGTCGTCGGCGGTCTCGGGCCGGAAGCCCGGGATGCCGAACGCCCGGGCGAAGTCGACGAGGTCGGGGTTCCCGAACTCCACCGCGAACGGGCGTCCGAACTGGTTGCGCTGCTTCCAGTCGATGAGGCCGTAGCCGTTGTCGCGCCATACGACCACGACGACGCCGGCGCCGATCCGCTTCGCCGTCTCGAGCTCCTGACA
>VBGT01000108.1:0-540 GCA_005889475.1 Chloroflexota bacterium
GTGCTGCAGGCGTACGACTACACGCTCCTCTTCGGCGAGGGCATGACGCTCGGCTCAGGGCCGTTCGGGACCACCTACTTCACCCTCACCGGGTTCCATGGCGCGCACGTCTTCGGCGGGGTGCTGATGCTCGGGGTGCTCCTGTACCGGGGCATGTCGGGCCAGTTCTCCGCGCGTCACCACGACGCGGTCGAGGCAGTGTCGCTGTACTGGCACTTCGTCGACGTCGTGTGGATCCTGCTGTTCTCGATCCTGTACCTGCTGTAAGGGAGGAGCGAGCGGTGTCCGGTTTCGGTCGTCACAGGAATGCGCTCATCATCTTCGTCGGGTGCGTCGTCACCGCCTTCCTGTACGCGGCGCTGGCGCAGCCGCTCGGCTACCACATCGAGTGGGCGGGGGTGACGATGCTCACGGCGCTCGGCGCCGCGCTCGGGATCATGTTCTTCGTCCTGCACACCGAGCACGGCGAGTAGCGCACCGCCCCGATCGTGCCCTCCCCTTCCCCGTCCCCGCAGACGCTCATGGATACGCTGCTGGGCG
>VBGT01000108.1:572-4813 GCA_005889475.1 Chloroflexota bacterium
TGGCGCTGTTCCCGATCCTCCTCTCCGTGCTCTTCGTGGCCTGGTTCGCGTTCACCGCCCGGAAGTTCGCGACACTCGGGCCAACCCGGCGCGCGCCCGCCCGGATCGAGCCGATCACGCCGGCCCACGTCCACATGCCCGGCGGCTCGGCGGCGCCGATCGCGGTCGCCTTCGGGGCCGGCTTCCTGTTCGCGGGCCTCGTGGTGGGCGGCGTGGGGCTGGTCATCGGCGTGACGATCCTCGTCATCACGCTGCTGATCTGGTTCCGGGAGGCGATCCGTGACTACGCCCACCTCGAGCCGGCCCAGAGCCTGCAGCGCCTGCCCGCCGTCGTCCACCAGGGACCGCCACCGGGCGTGCACATGCCCGGCCCGTCGATCCGGCCGCTCATGGGCGCGCTCGGGACCGCGGCGCTGCTCGGTGGCCTGGTCATCGGCGGCTGGGTGCTGGTGCTCGCTGTCGTCTTCCTGGTCTGGACCCTGATCGGCTGGCTCGTCGACTTCTCCGCCGAGTACCGCAAGGTCGAGGAGGCCGACAAGACGGGGCACCTCGAGAACATCCCGGCGCGGCCGTTGCCGCTGCGCACGCTGCAGGTCTTCGCCGTCGCGTTCGCGCTGCTCGCGCTGTGGCAGCTCGGCATCTTCCCGCCCGCGGCACCCGCGACCGCCGGCGGTCCCGGCGCGTCGCCCGGTGCCACTGGCGCAGCAGGACCCGCGGGGGCGCCGCCCGGCGCGCTCACGGTCATCGCCAAGGGCATCGAGTACGAGCAGAAGACGCTCGAGGTCGGGGCCGGCAAGCCGTTCACGATCTTCTTCGAGAACCAGGACGGGGCGTCGGTCCCGCACGACGTCGACCTCCATTCGGCCGACGGTTCGCAGCTGCTGAAGGACCAGCCGACGATCAACGGTGGAACGTCGAAGGCCTACCAGTACGACGCGCTGCAGCCCGGCACCTACAAATACATCTGCTCGGTCCACTCGATCCCCGCGATGACCGGGACGCTGACCGTCAAGTAGGCCCATCACGGCGCTGCAGCTGGACCGGCGCCGCCGGTACATCGTCATCGGGCTCGTGGCCGCCCTCGTCGCGACGGTCGCCCTCGTCCAGCTCGCAAAGCTCATCCCATCGCCCGGCGCGAGCGAGCCACCGCTGCTCGGTCGAGGCCAGCCGGCGCCGCCGATCGTCGGGACGACGCTCGACGGACAGGCGTTCGACCTGGCGTCGCTCCGGGGCCGGCCGGTCGTAGTCAACTTCTGGGGGCCCGGCTGCGTGCCGTGCCGGACCGAGTTCCCACTGCTCCGCAGCAAGCTCGAGCAGCACGCCGCCGATGGGCTCGCCGTCATCGGTGTGCTCATGATCGACCCACCTGCGCCGGCGCGGACGTTCGTCGCCCACTACGGCGGCACCTGGCCGACGGTGATCGATCCCGTCGAGGCAATACGCAACGCCTACAGGGTCGCGGCGCGGCCGCAGTCGTATTTCATCGATCGGGATGGGATCCTGCGCTCGATCCAGGTGGGCGAGCTGACCGACACCGAGTTCGAGCGCCAGTACGCGCTGATCTCGGGCGGCGGCGGCGCGCCGAAGCCTTCGATCGAGATCCCGCCAAACTCATGACGTCGTTCGCGTGATCGAGATCGCCGGCCTGCGCAAGGCGTACGGCGGCCGCGCCGTGCTCGACGGCGTGGATCTCGTGGTGCGACCCGGCGAGCTGGTCGCGCTGCTCGGCCCGAACGGCGCCGGCAAGACGACGACGGTCGAGATCGTCGAGGGCTATCGGGCGCAGGACGCGGGCACGGTCCGCGTGCTCGGGCAGGAGCCCCGGCGAGGCGGCCCTGCCCTCCGAGCGCGGGTTGGGCTGATGCTGCAGGGCGGCGCGGGCCTCGAGCCCCGCGGGACGCCGCGCGACCTTGTCGCGATGTACGCGGCCTTCCACGATGGCGCGCGAGGCGTCGACGAGCTCCTCGCTCAGGTTGGGCTCACGGCCGTGGCCGGGACACGGGTCCGGCGACTGTCGGGCGGCGAGCGGCAGCGGCTGTCCCTCGCGCTCGCGCTCGTCGGCGAGCCCGACGTGCTCATCCTCGACGAGCCGACGGCAGGCATGGACCCGGAGGCGCGGCGGGGGACGCGGGACCTGGTCGCGTCACTTCGCGATGAGGGCCGGACGATCCTCCTGACCACGCACGACCTCGGCGACGTCGAGCGGCTTGCGGACCGCGTCGCGATCCTGCACCGCGGCCGGATCGTCGCCGAGGGACCACCCGACGAGCTCACCACGGGCGGCTCGACCGCGATCCGCTTCCGCCTCCACGCCTCGCCGCCCGCGGACGCGCTGGCGACCCTGGCCGCGCGGCTGCGCGCCCGTGACCGCGGCGTGGAGCTTCGGCCGGTCGAGGCCCCGAGCGGAGCGGCGACGACCGAGTTCGAGATCGGGCCCGGGGCCGCGAGCGCCGACGTCGTGGCGGATCTCGCGGCGTGGGCCGCCCGTCACGGGCTGCTGATCGTCGAGCTGCGCGCCGGCGCGGCGTCGCTCGAGGAGCGCTATCTCGAGCTCACCGGCGACGCCGACGTCGAGGCCGTGGCGTGAGCCGCCCGGCGCCCGCGCTTCGCTCGGTCGCCGCCCTGGCCGCGCACGACCTGCGCGTCACCGCGCGGCGCGGCGAGAACGTGCTGGTCACCCTTGTGATCCCGATCGCCGTGCTGCTGTTCTTTGCCTCGACACCGGTCGTGCCCGTGCCCACCGGCGACGCAGTCGACTACCTGCTGCCCGGCGTGATCTCGCTCGCGATCATCGCCAGCGGCCTCGTCAACCTGGGCATCGCGACCGCCTACGACCGCTCGTACGGCGTGCTCAAACGCCTCGGTGCTGCGCCGCTCCCGTCGTGGGGCCTGGTCGCCGCGAAGATCGGGGCGATCCTGGTGCTCGAGGTGGTGCAGGTCCTCGCCCTCGTCGCCGTGGCGTCGCTCGGCCTCGGCTGGGCGCCGGGCGCGGGCTGGTCGCCGGCGCTCTTCATCGTCGCGATGGCGCTCGGGACCGTCGCGTTCGCGGGCCTCGGGCTGCTGCTCGCGGGCACGCTCCGGGCTGAGGCGACGCTCGCGCTCGCGAACGGGCTGTTCCTCGGCTTCCTGATGCTCGGCGGCATCGTCCTGCCGATCGACCACCTGCCCGAGGCGCTCCGGCCGATCGCCGCCCTGCTCCCCGCGACCGCGCTCGCCGATCTACTGCGAATTTCGCTCGCGAGCGGGCTCGCCGCCGGAACGCCCGCGTCGCCGGTCCAGCCGGTGCTGCTCCTGGCCGCCTGGGGCGTCGCCGCGGTGGGGCTTGCGATTCGCACCTTTCGCTGGGATTGACGCACAAAAGAAGAACCCCGGGTGGTCGGGACCCGGGGTTCTGGGATGACTTCGAATTGGTTGCGGGGGAAGGATTCGAACCTCCGACCTTCGGGTTATGAGCCCGACGAGCTGCCGCTGCTCCACCCCGCGAAGGCATATTACCGTACCCGAAATCGCCCGAATCGTCAAAGACGCGACCTCGGGGCGCCCTTGCTGGCCGTCGCCGTGATCGCTGCGGCGCCCTGATCCGCGCGCGTCTTACGCTGTCCTGACACGAGACGTTGCCAGGGGTGATCGGTGGCGATGACCGTGCGGCGATCAGATCGGCGGGCCGGTCTGCCGCTGCACCTGCTGCCGCAACCACGAGGAGCACGTTGAAATGCGCATCCCAACCTGGCACCTGGTCCTGACCGGCAGCGCCGTCGTCATCCTCGCCGCCCTTGGCATCGGGCTGGTCGCGGCCGCGAACACGCCCGCGGCATCGACGTCGAACGTCGTGCCGGTCGTGGGGACGCCCGGACCTGCCACGACGACCGCACCGGGCCGACCTCCGCGCGAGCGACTCGGCGAACGCCGCGAGCCCTGGGGCGCGCGGCTCCTTCGGATCGGGCGGCACCTCGTCCACGCCGAGGCGACCGTCACCGACAAGGACGGCAAACTGATCGACCTGTGGTTCGATCACGGCACCGTCAGGTCCTTCACCGGCGGCTCGCTGACCATCTCGGAGGCCGGCGGCGGCACGGAGACCCTCTCGACCGACGACGCCACGATCGTCTACGTCGGGCGCACGGACGGGACGCTCTCTGACGTGACCAGGGGCGACGAGGTGTTCGTCCAGAGCCGGGTCGATGGCGGGAAGGCGCTCGCGAAGCGGATCCTGATCGTGCCGACGCGACCGAGCTGAGGAC
>VBGT01000108.1:4829-8954 GCA_005889475.1 Chloroflexota bacterium
CACCCGAATGCCCGTGGGATTTCGAACCCGGGACGATCTACCTCACCCACGGCACATTCGGTGCGGCGCCCCGACCGGTCATCGAGAAGCGCGCGGAGCTGATCCGCGAGCTCGAGGCCAACCCGATCCGGTTCCTGTCGAGGGGCTATGAGGAGCGGCTCGATGCCGCCCGAGCCGAGGTCGCGGCGTTCCTGAACGCCGATCCGGAGGGCACGGTCGTCGTCCCGAACGCGACCACGGGCGTCGCGACGGTCCTCGAATCACTTCGGCTCCGGCCCGGCGACGAGCTCCTGACCAACGACCACGAGTACAACGCGACGCTGAATGCGCTCGAGAGCGTCGCCGAGCGCGCCCGGGCACGGGTCGTCCGGGCGTCCTTTCCCCTGCCGATCCGCCATCCCGAGGAGACCGTCGAGTCGCTCCTCGCCGCCGTCACGCCCCGGACGCGCCTCGCGCTCGTGAGCCACGTGACGAGCCCGAGCGGCCTGGTGCTCCCGATCGAGACGATCGTCCGCGAGCTCGGCCGCCTCGGCGTCGACACCCTGGTCGACGCCGCGCACGCGCCGGGCATGGTGCCGGTCGACGTTCGCGCGCTCGGTGCGGCGTACTGGACCGCCAACGGGCACAAGTGGCTGTGCGGCCCGAAGAGCGCCGGCGTGCTCTGCGTCCGCGCGGATCGCCGCGCCGACGTGCGGCCCCTCGTCACCAGCCACGGCCGGAACGACCCGCGCACCGACCGACCGATGCTCTGGCGCGAGTTCGACTGGCAGGGCACGCTCGACCCGTCCGCATTCCTTGCTCTGCCCGAGGCGATCCGCGTCGTCGGCGGTCTGCACTCGGGCGGCTGGCCGGCCCACATGGCGGCGAACCGCGACCTGGCGCTGGCTGCGCGTCGCCGCCTGAACGAGGCGCTGGGCCTGGAGCCGATCGCCCCGGAGTCGATGATCGGCGCGATGGCGTCGATCCGCCTTCGCGAGCCGATGGACGAGGTCGCCTCCGAGCAGCTTTCCCGCCACATCGCTGCCGAAGACAGGATCGAGGTGCCGGTCGGGCCGTTCCCGGTGCGGGCTGCGCGCCCCACGCCCGACGCCCCGCCCACGAGCACGCTGCTTCGGATCTCCGCGCAGCGCTACAACGACCTCGATGACTACGACCGGCTCGCCGAGGCGCTGGTTGCACGGCTCGGATCGGGGGCGAGCACGACGGCCTCGGCTATCGTGGCGGGGTGACGGAGACCAGCCAGGCGGATCCCGGGATCGTCGGCAGCGGGCGCGAGCCCGCCGCGGAGCAGCTCGACCAGCTCCGGTTCCTCCACCGCGTGGCGCGCATGGCCACGACGGCGAGCACGTGGGACGAGCTGCTCGAGACGGTCGTGGACGAGACGCGGGATGCGCTCCGGGCGAGCGTCTCGTCGCTGTACCTGCTCGATCGAGATGCCGAGAACCTCACGCTCGCCGCTACGAACGGCCTCGACCGCTTCCAGATCGGCCGTGCCCGCGTGCCGTTCGGCGCCGGGGTGACCGGCCGCGTCGCGGAGTCACGCGAGCCGCTCGTGATCCCGGACGTCAGCAGCGACGAGCGCTTCCTGTGGGTGCGCGGCATCGACCAGCGCCGGTTCATCGCCTCGATGCTCTCGGTCCCGCTCGTGTGGAACGATCGGATCGTCGGCGTGCTCAACGTCCAGACCGAGCAGCCCCGCGACTTCACGCCGTCGGACGTGGCGCACCTGCGAGCGATCGCCGACCTGCTCGCCGGGATCGTCGAGAAGGGCCGGATGCAGAAGGAGGCGGAGGCCCGCGCGACGGAGCTGAAGGCGATCGACGAGGCCAGGGCCGAGCTGATCGCGATGGTGACCCACGAGCTGCGCACGCCGCTCGCCGTCGTCCGCGCCTACACCGAGCTGCTCTCGGAGGAGCCGCCGCTGGAGGGCCGCGACTCGCGCGACCCGGAGCGGCGCGACCGCCGCGCCGGCTGGTACCGGGCGACCATGGAGCAGGTCAATCGCCTCGACCGCCTCGTCGATTCGATTCTCGCCTCCGTGCGCGTCGGCTCGGAGCCGCCCGCCGACCTCCACCCGACCGATGTCGGCCAGGTCGTCGTCGAGGCGGCCACGGAGCTCGAACCGCTCCTCGCCAGGCACCGGCTCGCGCTGCACGAGGGCATCCGCCTGTTCGCCCTGACCGATCCGGGCCGGCTGCGCCAGATCCTCGAGCATCTCGTCGAGAACGCGGTCAAGTACGCCCCGCCGGACACGGCGATCACGCTCGACTGGAAGATGGCCGAGGGCGGCGTTCGCATCGGCGTCGCCGACGAAGGGCCGGGGATCCCCGAGGAATGGCGCGAGCGGATCTTCGAGCCATACGCGCGGCGCGAGACGCACACCGCGCGCGGCTCCGGGATCGGGCTGTACGCGGCGCGCCGGCTCGCCGAGTCCATCGGCGCTCGGCTGTGGTGCGAGCCCGCGAACGGGCACGGCGCGAGATTCGTGATCGCCCTGCCCGCGGCCGCGGCGGTGTGACCGGCGCGATGGCCATGCGCCGCTCGCCGCGACCCCTGCGCATCCTGGTCGTCGACGACGATCCGGCGATGGTCGGCGCGATCACCGCGCTCGTCGGCACCGAGGGCCACCAGGTCATCACCGCGTATGACGGCCTCACGGCCGTCCGCCGCTATCGCGAGGAGCGCCCCGACATCGTCCTGCTCGATCTCGCGATGCCCGGGCCTGATGGGTTCACCGTCGCGGGCAGGATCCGGGCAGAGGGCGACGCGCCGATCGTCGTCGTCTCCGGCGAGAGCTCAGAGGAGGCGAAGGTCCGCGCCCTCGGCATCGGCGCCGACGACTACCTCGTCAAGCCATTCGGACGCGCCGAGCTCCTGGCACGGATCGGCGCGGTCATGCGGCGGGCGGATCGCGGCCCGGTCGCGGCTCCCCTGCCGGGCGAAGCCGAGAGTGCCGGCACGACGCTGCAGGTCGGCGCGCTCCTCCTCGACCCGGCGCGTCACGAGGCGAGGGTCGGCGAGCAGCGCCTCGACCTGACACCCATCGAATACCGCCTCGCCGAGGCGCTCGTCCGCGCCGGCGGTGACCTCGTGCCCCACCTCCGCCTCGTGCGCGCCGGCTGGCCCGCCGAGGCCGACCCGGACCTGCTCTGGCTCAAGCCACACGTCGCCCGCCTGCGTCGCAAGGTCGACGCCGCCGGCGGCCCGGCCATCCTCGCGATCCGCGGTGTCGGCTATCGCCTCGACCTTTGATCCGCGCCTTTGGCCAATATTTCTATGACTGGATAACTACCGCCATCTAACGCTATGTCATAGACTGCACATAGCAACGACCGGCTAGTCATAGCCCGGAGATAGGATGGCGAAGATACCAATCGCGGCCTCACTCACCCCCGCTCGCGTCAGACGACTTGCGCGAGGCGGCGAGACCGACGAAGTCGAATTCAAGAGTCAGCGCGGATCCTCGACTGACGTGATCGATGCATGCGTGTGCTTTGCAAACGGAGATGGCGGGCTAATCCTCTGGGGCGTAGACGACGACCGGACCCTTAGTGGAACCACCTTCCGAGATCCGGTGGCGCTCCAGAAGGCCATCTTCAACGCCACGTCTCCATCGCAACTCGTGCAGGTCCAGGGAGTCGACGTCGATGGCGTGCGCGTGATCGCCGTATGGGTAGAACACTCGCCGGTGCTGGTATCGACGACTCGCGGTTCATACACCCAGCGCGTGGGCCGCGACTGCCTTCCAATGACCCCCGATCGCCTGTTGGTGCGACAGATCGATACACGGGCGATCGACCTAAGTGCAGCCGTAACTCCCGTGGGGATCGATGGGGTGGACGACGTAGAAGTGGAGCGGTTTCGCCGACTTCTTCCGGGAGACGAGAGTGGAGATCGTCTGCGGCGCCTCAGCCGGGAAGAGCTTTTGGAGACGGTCGGCGCGACCAAGATGTACGGGAGCCATCGGGGACTGACAGTCGCCGGGCTTCTCATTTTCGGGCGCGAGGACGAGATCCGAGCCACCGTGCCACAGCACCAAGTCGTGTACGTGCGCTCCTCGGCGGGCACCACTGAATATGAGCGTCGACTGGTCACGTCGCTCCCATTGCTGCGCCTCCTCGAGCA
>VBGT01000105.1 GCA_005889475.1 Chloroflexota bacterium
CCGGCCCGGCCTCGTCCTCGTGCCCGAGATCGCGCTCGCGCTGCCCCTGGTGGACCGTTTGCGGGCGGACCTCGATGCCCACGTCGCGCTGGTCCACAGCGCGCTCGGCGACGGGGAGCGCGCGGACGAGTGGCGGCGCATCCGTCGCGGCGAGGTCGACGTCGTCGTCGGCACGAGGCTGGCCGTGCTCGCGCCGCTCGCCGATGTCGGCCTGATCGTGGTCGACGAGGAGCACGACGCGGCGTACAAGAGCGATCGGACGCCGCGGCTCCAGGCGCGGGACACGGCGGTCGAGCTCGGCCGGCTGGCGGGCGCGCCGGTGGTGCTCGGCTCGGCGACGCCGTCGGTGGAGACGGAGGGCCGGGCCCGCGAGGGCGGGATCAACCGGTTCCGGCTGCCGATTCGGCTGAGCGGCGCACCGCCCGCGGTGCAGGTGGTCGACCTGCGCGCCGAGCTCGCTGCGGGCAACCTGGCGATGCTGTCGCGCTCGCTCGCGACGGCCCTCGCGAACCTCGCCGACGGCGACCAGGCGATCCTCGTCATCAACCGCCGCGGGACCGCGTCCGTCGTCCTGTGCCGCGACTGCGGCCACGTCGCGACGTGCCCCGACTGCACCCGGCCGCTGGTCTACCACCAGGTCGGCGGCACGCTCCGCTGCCACCACTGCGGCCGAGCCTGGCCGATGCCGTCGCGCTGCCCGAGCTGCGGCTCGGCTCGGATTCGCTATCTCGGTGGCGGCACCGAGCGGGTGGAGCGCGAGGTTCGCGAGCGGTTCCCGAACCTTCGCGTCGGCCGGCTCGATCGAGACGTCGTGGAGCGGAAGGGCGCCGCCGAGCGGGTCGTCGACGCGTTCACGGACCGCCGCCTCGACGTGCTCGTCGGCACGAGCCTCGTGACCAAGGGCCTGGACATCCCGTCGGTCACGCTCGTCGGCATCGTGTCCGCGGATGTCGCGCTGAACCTGCCCGACGAGCGCGCCGCGGAGCGAACGTACCAGCTGCTCGCCCAGGCGGTAGGGCGCGCCGGACGCGGCGAGCAGCCGGGCACGGCCATCATCCAGACCTACCAACCGGAGCATCCCGCGATCGTGGCCGTGGCCCAGGGGCGCGCGGACGCCTTCTACGATGCCGAGCTGGACCTCCGCAGGCGCTTCGGATCGCCGCCGTTCGGCCGCCTGGTCAAGCTCACCGTCGCGCTCCCGGACCGGGGCGACGCGGAGGAGGCGGGGAAGGGGTTGGCGACGAAGCTCCGGGAGCGCGCGGTCGCCACGGGGGCGCGAATCGACGTGGCCGGCCCGGCGCCGGCGTTCGTCGCCAAGCGCGGCGATCGGTGGCGGTTCAACGTCGTCCTCCGGGGCGACGATCCGGTGCGCCTCCTGGGCGACCCACCGGGGGCGCCCTGGTCGATCGATGTCGACCCCGAATCACTCCTGTAGCACCGGCGGCACGTCGTTTCGCGTGCCGAATCACGCCATCGCGCGTACGATCGGCATGTCCCGCCCCCATGCACGACCCGGGCGGCGCCAGCATTCCCGAGGAGACGACATGACCGACGACACGAGCACGAAGGGCACCGGCGCCAAGTCGGGTGCCGGATCGGACGACTTCGCCTGGACCGAGCCCGAGCCGACGAGCGGCGACGCCGGGGCGAAGGCGCGCGAGTGGGTGAGCCAGCTGCAGGCGATGATCGAGAACCTCGCAACGCAGGCGACACCCGTGGTCAAGCAGATCGGCGCGAAGGCCGCCGAGCTCGCAGCGCTCGCCGGCGACAAGGCTGGCCCGGTCGCCCAGAAGGCGGCCGAGGTGACCGGCCAGGCGGGCCAGAAGCTCGCCGTGAAGTCGCGCGAGCTGGCCACCGAGCTCCGCGGCGACGCTGAGTCGACCAAGACCGGCACCGAGGGCGCCGAGTCCTCGGGCGAGGATGCGGAGACGCCGGCGGGCGTGGCGTAACTCGCTCGCGCTGGACTACCAAACTGCCAATCGGGCGGGCGCCGGACTCGACCGTTTAGACTCGGGTCGTGAGCGTCCGCCCAATCGTTCTCCTCGGCGATCCGCGCCTGCGGATCAAGGGTGAGCCCGTCGACAGCTTCGGGCGGTTCCTGCACAGCCTGCTCGACGACCTCGCGCACACGATGCGTGCCGCGCCGGGCGTGGGACTCGCCGCTCCGCAGATCGGCGAGGCGCTCGCCGTCTGCGTCGTCGAGGTCGAGAGCCGGCTCCACGAGCTGGTCAATCCGAGGATCGTCAAGGCGACCGGCGACGACCGCGACCTCGAGGGCTGCCTTTCGATCCCTGGCTATGCCGCCTACGTGACCCGCCGCGAGCGCGTCTGGCTCGTCGCCCAGGACCGGCGCGGGCGGAAGATCAAGGTCGCCGGTTCGGGCCTGCTCGGCCGGGCTTTCCAGCACGAGGTCGACCACCTCGATGGCAAGCTGTACATCGACTACCTCGACTCGATGGACGAGCTCATCTCGGTAACCCCGGCCGGCGAGGATGACGAGGACGCCGACGACGCGACCGAGTCGTCGAGCGTGAAGACGCCCGCCCTGGCATGACCACCGGTCCGGCCCCCGGGCGGGCGGCCGACCGTGTGCGAGCGGTCTTCTTCGGTTCGGGCTCGTTCGCCGTCCCCAGCCTCGACGCGCTCGCTGGCGACCCTCGTGTCGACCTCGTCGGCATCGTCACCGCGCCGGACCACCCCGCCGGGCGCGGGAGGACGATGCTGCCCACGCCCGTCGCGCTCCGAGCCCGGACCATGTGGCTCCCGCTGCTCCAGCCGGTGCGCGTCGGTGAGCCCGAGGTCGTCGACGAGATCGCGGCGCTCAAGCCGGATCTCGGGGTGCTCGCGGACTACGGCCAGATCGTCCCGGGCCGCCTGCTCGAGCTGCCCCGCCTCGGGATCCTCAATCTCCACCCCTCGCTCCTGCCTCGTCACCGCGGCGCGACGCCGATCACCGCGGCGATCGCGGCGGGCGACCCGCGCGTGGGTGTCACGATCATCCGGATGGACGAGGGGCTCGACACGGGACCGATCGTCGCGACGGCCGAGTGGCCGGCGACCGGGCGCGAGACGACTCCGCAGCTCGAAGCGTTTGCGGCGCGCGAGGCGGCCACGCTGCTCGTGCGGACGCTCGACGGCTGGGTCTCCGGCGAGATCCGGCCGGAGCCGCAGCCCGCGGACGGAGCCACGATCACGAAGCGCCTTCGCCGCGCCGATGGACGGCTCGACCCCGCGCGCCCAGCCGCGGAGCTCGAGCGCCACGTGCGTGCGTACCTGCCCTGGCCGGGCTCGATGCTCGAGACGCCGGCTGGCCGGCTCGTGGTCCACAAGGCGTCGGTCGTGCCGACGGAGCCGGGCGACGTGCCGGGCAGCCTTGTCGCCCAGGGCGACGGGCTCGCCCTGACCACGGGCGATGGGCGGCTCGTCCTCGACGAGGTCCAGCTCCCGGGACGCCGACCGCTGGGCGGGCCGGAATTCCTCCGCGGCCAGCGCGACCTGCTCGGAGCGCAGGTGGGGAGTCCGAGCGCCGTGGCCGCGGCCAGATGACGAGCCCGGTCGGCGTCGCGCGCCCGCGTCCCGACGCGGCGCCGAAGGTCCGCGGCGCAACGCGCTAGCACGAGCCGGGCGTGGAGCAGGCCGCGGCGTGGACGGTCGGCCGCGTAGCGCGTTGCGCCGCGGACCTGCCGATCAGGGCCAAAGCCTGGGATCGCAGCACCCTGCCGCTCGCCCGCTCGGAGGTGGTCTTCGCCGGCCAGCCCATCGCCCTGGTGGTCGCCGAAAGCGACGCTGCCGCCAGTGACGCGGCGGAGCTGGTGGACGTCCGGCTGGAGGCGCTACCCGTCGTCCTCGATGCCGAGGCAGCG
>VBGT01000064.1:0-4983 GCA_005889475.1 Chloroflexota bacterium
AGCGTCTCAGATGTCAAGGTTGCGGACCTTGCGCGCCTCGGCCTTGATGAACTCCTTGCGTGGCTCGACCTTCTCGCCCATGAGCTTGGTGAAGATCTCGTCGGTCTCGACCGTGTCGTCCGCGTCGATGTTCGCCCGCAGCAGAACGCGCGTTTCCGGGTTCAGCGTCGTTTCCCAGAGCTGGTCGGCGTTCATCTCGCCAAGGCCCTTGAACCGCTGCACCGACAGGTTCTTGACGTTGAACTCCTTGATGATCCGGTCTCGGTCCTTCTCTGACTGTGCGTACCTGGTGACCTTGCCGGTCGAGACGCGGTACAGCGGCGGCTGCGCGATGTAGAGATAGCCCTGCTCGATCACCTGGGGCATGTGCCGGTAGAAGAAGGTCAGCAGCAGCGTCCGGATATGGGCCCCGTCGACGTCGGCATCGGTCATGATGATGATCCGGTGGTATCGGAGCTTCGAGATGTCGAAGCTGTCGTCGATGCCTTCGATCCCGGCGCCCAGGGCGATGATCAGCGGGCGGACGTTCTCGCTGGCGACGATCTTGTCGAGGCGCGCCTTCTCCACGTTGAGGACCTTGCCGCGGAGCGGCAGCACGGCCTGGTAGCGGCGATCGCGGCCCTGCTTGGCCGAGCCGCCAGCCGAATCGCCCTCGACGATGAACAGCTCGCTCCTGGCCGGATCTCGCTCCTGGCAGTCGGCCAGCTTGCCGGGAAGCGACAGGCCGTCGAGCGCGCCCTTGCGGATGACGAGGTCGCGGGCCTTCCGTGCGGCTTCGCGCGCGCGCGCCGCGGTCAGGCACTTCTCGATGATCCGGCGGCCGTCGCCGGGGTTCTCCTCGAGGTACTGGGTGAGGCTATCGGTGACGGCCGCCTGGACCTGGCCCTTGACCTCGGCGTTGCCGAGCTTCGCCTTCGTCTGCCCCTCGAACTGCGGATCCGTCAGCTTCACGCTGATCACCGCGGTGAGGCCCTCGCGAACGTCGTCGCCGGACAGGTTGCTATCGCCGGCCTTGAGCACGCCCGCCTTGCGCGCCCAGTCGTTCAGCGAGCTCGTCAGCGCGGCTCGGAAGCCGGTGACGTGAGTGCCGCCGTCGGCCGTGTTGATGTTGTTCGCGAACGCGAGCAGCGTCTCGGTGTACGTCTCGTTGTACTGGAGCGCGACCTCGACGAGGGTCGTCCCCTCCCGGCGTTCGACGTAGATCGGCCGGGCGTGGAGGGCCTCCTTGTTCCGATTGAGGTGGCGCACGAAGGACTGCAGGCCGCCCTCGAAGTAGAACGAGCGCTCCCGGTCGGCGCGCTCATCGATGAACGTGATCCACACGCCCTTGGTGAGGTACGCCGACTCGCGCAGGCGCTGCGAGATCAAGTCGAACGAGTACTCGATGGTCTCGAACATCTCGGGGTCGGCGCGGAACAGGGTCCGCGTCCCGCGGCGGTCGCCCTGCGGCCCGATCTTCTTCACCGGCCCGAGTGGCTTGCCCCGTCGGTACTCCTGCGCCCACACGCCCCCATCCCGGGCGGTCTCGACCCGCAGCCATTCCGAGAGGGCGTTGACGACGCTCACGCCGACGCCGTGCAGGCCGCCCGACACCTTGTAGCCGCCACCGCCGAACTTGCCACCGGCGTGGAGCACCGTGTGCACGACTTCGAGCGCGTCCTTGCCGGTCTGGTGCTTGCCCACCGGGACGCCGCGGCCGTCGTCGATCACCTCGACGGTGCCGTCCGCGGCGATCGTCACCCGGATGTTCCGGGCATGGCCGGCCATCGCCTCGTCGATCGAGTTGTCGACGACCTCCCAGACGAGGTGGTGGAGACCGCGCTCGTCCGTCGAGCCGATGTACATGCCCGGCCGGCGGCGAACGGCCTCCAGCCCCTCGAGGACCTGGATGCTCGCAGCCGTGTAGTCGGAGCCGGCGCCGCCCCTGCCGCGCCGGCGACTGGGTCCATTTGCGCCGTTGCCCGCGATCGCGATGCCGGCCTTCGTCGTCGCCTTCGCTCGCGGCTCGGTCACCCGTTCCCTCCCACGAGCCGCTGATACAGCCGCGCGAGCTCCTCGTCACCGAAGTACTCGATCACGATTCGCCCACCGCGGCGCGTGCGGCTGAGGCGGACCTTCGTCCCGAGGGAGCGGCGGAGGTCTTCCTCGACGCGCTCGATGTCGGGATCGGCGGACGTGTTCGAGGAGGCGTCGCGTGCCACGCGCGGCTCGCGCACGCGCCGCACCAGCTCCTCGGTCTGCCGAACCGAGAGGTCGTCAGCGAGGACGGTTGCGACCGCGAGCGCCTGCGCCTCCGGCGGCAAGCCGCCGATGGCCCGAGCGTGGCCTTCCGTGATCGAGCCGGCGGCCACGGCGTCCTGGACGGCCGGGTGGAGCTCGAGCAGGCGGAGGGTGTTGGCGACGGTGGATCGGGCGCGACCGACACGGGTCGCGAGGTCCTCCTGCGTGAACGAGAACTCGTCCATCAGCTGGCGATAGGCCCGCGCGGCCTCCATCGGGTCGAGGTCCTCGCGCTGGAGGTTCTCGACAAGGGCAAGCTCGAGCTGCTGTCGATCGGCGAGCTGGCGAACGATGGCCGGGATCCGATCGAGGCCGGCCATCCGGGCGGCACGGACGCGCCGCTCGCCGGCGACGAGCGTGTACCCGTCGATGGTCTCCGTGACGAGGATCGGCTGGATCACGCCATGCTGATGGATGCTCTCGGCGAGACCGACGAGGGCTTCATCGTCCATCCGCAGGCGCGGCTGGCGCGGGTTCTCGCGGATCCGCGCCAGCGGGATCTCGATCGAGCCGCCGTTGGTCGGCGCCCGCTGCGGGATCAGGGCAGCGAGGCCACGGCCGAGGCCCTGGGGACGATCGCTTCGGACGGTCATGCGAACACCGCCTCCGCTTTGGCGTCAATGGGCGTTGTTTGCTCAATGCGAGGCGGCCGCTCATCGCGGGCGCGAATCTCATCGGCGAGATCGCGGTAGGCGTCGGCGCCGCGCGAACCGGGCGCATACAGGTGGATCGGCAGGCCGTGACTCGGCGCCTCGGACAGCCGGACCGCGCGCGGGATGACGGTTTCGTAAACGCGGTCGCCGAGGTGCCGGCGAACCTCGTCGCCGACCTCGGAGCTCAGCCGCGTTCGGCTGTCGTGCATGGTGAGCACCGCGCCCTTGACCTCGAGTCGCGGGTTGAGGTGGTCGGTCACGAGGCGGATCGTCGCCAGGAGCTGGCCGAGGCCCTCCAACGCGAAGTACTCGCACTGGATCGGGACCAGGGTCGAGTCGGCCGCGGTCAGGGCGTTGATCGTCAGCAGCCCGAGGGAGGGCGGGCAGTCGATGAAGATGTAGTCGAACTCGGCCCGAAGCGGGTCGAGCAGGGCGGCCAGCCGCCGCTCGCGCTGCTCGAGCGGCGTGAGCTCCACTTCGGCGCCGGCAAGGGCGATGGACGATGGGACGAGGGTGAGCCGATCGACCTGGGTTGCGAGGGCAAGCTCGCTCAGCTCGACGTCGTCGATGACAGCGTCGTAGACCGACCGGTCGCGGGTCCGATCAATTCCCAGCGCGCTTGTGGCGTTGCCCTGCGGGTCCAGGTCGATGACGAGGACGCGGTCGCCGGCGAGGGCCAGATAGCTGGCCAGATTGACAACCGTCGTGGTCTTTCCGACGCCGCCCTTCTGGTTGGCACAGGCGATCGTCTCGCCCACTCAGGTGGTCATCCGGGGGTCATTCACAGGCACCGATTCTAGCATCGGAGACCTCCTCGCTCCTTGGGCGGGACGCTTCTGAGGCAGCCTCCAGAGTTTGTCGCCCGACGCTTCGCTGCGGCTCACCCGCGACTCAACCAAGAGCCGCGAGTTTCACGTGAAACACGGCCGCGGCGCATCGTGGTCGGACGCTGTCGCTGGCGATTCCCAGGCCCCGTAGTGGGGCGATTCCTCCGGCAATCGACGGGCTTTGCCGACCTGAACCGGGCAAACGAAAGGCCCATGCAGTCGGGACTCTTTCGTCACCCTTCTCGTTGCCCGGGGAGGCTGGCGCATGGGATACTTCGCAAACGACGGGGCAAGTGCCGACCCCTCGTCGCCGCGAGGGCTCAGGTTCGCGCGCGACCCCTCCGCTCGCCCGAGGACCGATCGCCAACCAATGGGCCTGCTCTTCGCTGCGATCGGGGCGACCGTCACTGCGCTCGTCGAGGTCACGCTCGGGCAATACATCGTCGTCGGGGACGCAACGCCGCACCCGGTCCTCGTGGGCGGCGTCATCTGGACCATCGCAGCAGGGATCGACCGAGGAATCACGTGGGCCTTCGTCGGAGGACTCGTTCTTGACTCACTGCTCGGTCGGCCCCTCGGCGTCTCCTCGTTCGCCCTCCTGGTCTCGGTCGGCGGCGCCGCGCTCATTGCCCAGCCTTTTCCTCGGCTCCGGCTCGTGGCGCCGATCGTCGCCGTCCCCATCCTCAGCCTCGTGAACTCGGTGCTGATCGTCGCGCTCATGGCCGCAGCGCGACAGACCGGGGTGATCACCGACCCCGTCGCGCTGCTCATGCCCGGGGTCCTGTACGACGGCATCCTCGGCATGTTCCTTGGGCCGCTCGTGGTCCTCGTCCATGACCGTCGAACAGCAACCGAGCGGGTCGACTGGTGAGCCGCCGGCGATGAGCTACGTCGTCGATCGAGCTCGCTTCGGGCCGTCGCGCCTGCGCTTCCTCGCGTTCGGGCTGGCCGTCGTCCTCGGCGCGGGCGCCCTCACGGCCCGGCTCTTCGCGATCCAGGTCGGCGGGACCGGCCAGTACACGGCGCTGGCCGCAACCACGCGCACGGTTTTGGAGCCCCTGCCTGCGACCCGGGGCATGGTTTTTGATCGTGAGGGCCGTCCCCTCGTCAGCAATGTCGCCTCGTACACGGTCCGGATCAGGCCGGTCGACCTGCCCGAGTCTCGCCGCGACGAGGTCGTGGGCGCGCTCGGCGCGCTGATCGGGATGGATCCCGCCGAGATC
>VBGT01000064.1:5016-22358 GCA_005889475.1 Chloroflexota bacterium
GTTACGACAGCGTGCGCGTCGCCCAGAACGTCGATCCCACCGTGGCGAGCTTTGTCGCCGAGGCCAAGGACGACCTGCCGGGTGTCGAGGTCGTCGTCGAGACCCAGCGCAAGTACACGACGGGGTCGCTCTTCGCACACATCCTCGGCTACACCGGCCCGGTCAGCGGCGCGGAGCTCCCGGACCTTCGTGACAAGGGCTACCTGCCCGACGATCTCATCGGCCGTGCCGGTGTCGAGGCGACCTACGAGCAGCAGCTGCGCGGGACGTACGGCCTCCAGGCCGTCGAGCGCGACGCGTCCGGTCGCGAGATCCAGGTCCTGCGGACCGAGGTCCAGCCGGTCGCGGGCAGCTCGCTCGAGCTCACGATCGACTCGAAAATCCAGGAGGAAGCCCAGAAAGCGCTTGCCTGGGGCATGCGCGCCGCGAATCTCAAGCGCGGCGTGATCATCGTCATCAACCCACAGAATGGCGAGATCCTGGCGATGGTCAGCGCGCCGTCCTATGACGACAACGCGTTCGCCGGCGGGATAAGCGCGGCGAACTACAAGCGACTGCTGAACGATCCCAACAAGCCCCTTGTCAACCACGCGATCAGCGATCAGTACCCACCGGGCTCCACGTACAAGCTCGTTGCGGGGACCGGCACGCTCTCAGACGGCAAGATCACAACCCAGACGCTGATCCGAACCGCCGGGTACCTGACGCTCGGCGGGTTCAGGTTCTACGACTGGAATCACGCCGGCTTCGGGGTGTGCAACATCATCTGCGGCTTCTCGCACTCGAGCGACACGTTCTTCTACCAGGCGGCGGGGAAGCTCGGCATCGATCGGCTCGCGTACTGGGCGCATCACTATGGATTCGGGGCGCCCACGCGAATCGATCTCCCGGCCGAGGTCGGCGGCATCGTTCCGAGCAACGCATGGAAGCAGGAGGTCTTCGGACTGCCGATCTACCCCGGCGAGGTCTACCACGCCGGCATCGGCCAGGGCTACGACGCGGTCACGCCGCTCCAGCTGCTCAACGCGTACGCGTCGCTCGCAAACGGCGGCACCGTTTACAGGCCGCACGTCGTCCGCGAGGTCATCGGGCCCGACGGCACCAGCACCCCGGTGGAGCCGCAGGTCCTCGGCAAGGTCACTGCCACGGCGGCGGCCCTGCGAACGATGCGGAAGGCCGCCCGAATGGTCGTGGTGAGCCATCACACCTGGAACCTGATCGACGTTCCGCTGGTGATCGCGGGCAAGACGGGTACGGCGGAGTTCGGATCGCCGGGCCCGAACGGCGTGCTGCCGTTTCACAACTGGTTCGTCAGCTTCGTGCCCAAGGATCCGCGGCCAAAGAAGTCGGATCCCAATGGCTTGAAGGCGGTCCAGGGCACCGACTCGCCGCTCGCCGTGATCGTCTTTTCGTACAACGCCGGCACACTCGGCAATACTGCGACCGAGACGGTCAAGTACTTCTACCAGCTGCACTTCGGTATCAAGAAGGACTACCGGAACTTCTGGCTGATGAAGAAAAGCTACTACCGGGTCGGGAACTAGTCGGCGATGAGCATTCGCCCCCTCGACCTACGCGCAACCGGCGGCGTTCGCCGGAGCGACTTCGTCGACCGCACCGTCGGCGCGGTCTGGCGCGCGTTCGACTTCCAGCTCGTGACCTATGCCGCGTTGCTCGTCTGCTTCGGGCTGGCGATGGGCTACAGCAACACCGCCGCGTCAGGCATCGGCCTGTTCGACGGCGGGTCGGTCTTCCTCCGAGGCCTCATGTGGGCGGCGATCGCGATCGCGGTCTTCCTCGTGGCGGCTGCGTTCGACTACCACTGGCTCAAGACCTTCGCCTGGCCGCTGTACTTCATCCAGCTGGGGCTGTTGGCGCTGACCCTGGCGATCGGGAGCGGTGTCGGCGGCACGTCGCGCTGGGTGTCGTTATTCGGGCTGCAGTTCCAGTTCAGCGAGATCGCGAAGGTCCTGATGATCATCGTCCTCGCCAACTATCTCGGCAGCCGGATGGGCCGGATGGGGTCGCTCTGGTCGATCGTCGGGGCCGGGGTCCTGGTGGGGCCCCCGTTCATCCTGGTCATGCTCCAACCGGACCTCGGAACGGCGCTGGTCTTCGGCGCGATCCTCGCGACGTGCCTGTTCATGTCCGGTGCGAGCCTGCGCTGGCTCGCCGTGCTCGCCGGCGGCGTGGCGGCCTCGTTCCCGTTCATCTGGACCTACGTGCTCCAGGACTACCAGAAGGCGCGCCTGACCGCGTTCCTGAACCCCCTGGCCGATGTCCAGGGTGCCGGCTACCAGCTGTTCCAGTCGCAGATCGCGGTCGGGCTCGGCGGCTGGTTCGGCGTCGGGCTGACCAACGGCCAGCAGAATGCGCAGGGACTCCTGCCGGTCCAGGACACCGACTTCGTGTTCGCGATCCTCGCCGAGGAGCTCGGCTTCGTCGGGGCGATGGTCGTCCTGCTGCTCTTCGTGGGCCTGCTGTGGCGCATCCTCGTGACCGGCTGGCGCTCGAAGGACCCCTTCGGAACCGTCTTCGCGTGCGGGGTCGCGTCGTGGCTGCTGTTCCAGCTCGTGGTCAACGTCGGCATGGTCATCGGGATGATGCCGATCACGGGCATCCCGCTCCCGTTCATCAGCCACGGCGGCGCGTCGCTGATCAGCGTCGCGATCGCGCTCGGCGTCCTGCAGAGCATCAACATCCGCCAGGGCCGCGCCGCCTGGTGATCGGCCGCCCATCGGGGCCGAATTCGTCGCGCAAAGGCGACGGTGGACAGGATCGACGCGTTCCTCGACCCGCTGGCCTATCTGAGGGCCTGCGACGAGAGGTTTGAGGCTCCGAGCTCCTCAAACTGAAACATCCCCGGGCCTACGCGCGTGTTAACCCACTGGGTATTCTGTCGCTCCGGAGCGGGCTCGCAGGGGAGGAACGGATGCAGCGGCTGATGCAGGTGGTACTGAGCGCATGGCGTGAAGCCGAGCGGGTGGCCGCCGAACGTCCCGACGGATCGCGCGAGCATGACGCCGCACTCGTCGCAACCGAACGGCTACGCCACCTCTACGGTGAACTGCTGGACTCCGCCAAGGCAGATGACGACGCGTCCGCCGTCGACTCCGCCGCGCCGCTCGACGTGCTCGACCCATCCTCAAACTGAATCACTAACCCCCATCGGCGGTAGTGGGTCAGTTTGGGGGTTGCAGTGGTGAAGTGGCTCGCCTCTCTGCGGGCCGCACGCGCGACTGAAGGGAAGCGACTGTATGACAAGATCACGGGAGCGAGGAAGGTCAAGTTCATGATCTTCGGTGCGCACATGATTATCTACAGCGAGGATGCGACTGCTGATCGCCTCTTCTTCCGGGACATTCTTGGATTTCCATCCGTGGACGCTGGCCAAGGATGGCTGATCTTCGCGCTGCCTCCGGCAGAATTGGCCGTTCATCCTACCGAGGAGGACGATGGGCACGAAATCTATGTCATGTGTGACGATCTGAAGACCGAGATATCGGCACTGGAGGCGAAGGGCATTCGGTGTTCGGACGTGCAAGAAGCCAGTTGGGGTTTGATGACCAAACTCCGGCTTCCCGGCGGAGGCTCAGTCGGTCTCTACCAGCCGAAGCATCCAACGGCATTGGCACTGACCTCAAACTGACCCACTTCCCCATCGGCGGCAAATTGACGCTGATCTGGCCCTCGCCGTACAATTCCTGATCTCGCCTCGGCAGCCGAGGCGTCTTTTTCCTGTCCAATACGCTGCGGCGCGCCGCCGCGCGACCAAGACCACGCCCAGGGGACCAATGTACGCAGTCATCGAGACCGGCGGAAAGCAATACCGCGTCGAGGTCGGCACGGAGCTCGAGATCGAGCGTCTCGAAGCCGCGCCGGGTGACGCGGTTGCCTTCGATCGTGTCCTGCTCGTCGCCGACGGCGATGCCGCCTCGATCGGGCGGCCCCTGATCGCGAATGCCTCGGTCTCCGCGGAGATCCTCCGCCGCGACCGCGGCGAGAAGCTGATCAGCTTCAAGTACCGGCCGAAGGCACGCCGGCGGGTCAAGAAGGGCCATCGACAGGAGCTGTCGGTCGTCCGGATCAGCGACATCGTGGTCGATGGCAAGAGCGCGGCGAGCGCCATCGCCAAGGCCGAGGAGGCACGCAAGACCGAGCGCCAGCGGCTCGAGGAAGCGGCTCGGCGTCAGGCGGAGCAGGACGCGGCCCTCGCCGCGAAGCTCGCTGCCGACAAGGCCAAGACGTCGAAGGCCGACGAAGGCACGAAGGCGAAGTCGGCGGCCAAGCCGGACGCGAAGGCATCGGCGAAGGCGACGGCGACGACAAAGGCCGATACCACCGGGACTGGGGCCAAGCCCGCGGCGAAGGCGACAGCAGCGAAGGCCTCCGCGGCGAAGACGGCGACAAAGGAGGCAACGACGGCGACAAAGAAGGCGACGACGGCGAAGGCCTCCACCAGGGCAGCGCCGGCAAGGAAGACAGAGAAGGACTGACGCGATGGCACACAAGAAGGCGGGCGGCTCCGTCAAGAACGGGCGCGACAGCGTCGGTCAGCGTCTGGGGATCAAGGCCGGGGACGGGCAGGCCGTCCAGGCCGGGACGATCATCGTCCGCCAGCGCGGCATGACCTTCCTCGCCGGCCCGGGCACCGATCTCGGCGGCGACTACACGCTGTTCGCGACGACCGCCGGCAACGTCAAGTTCGAATACGCAACCAAGTCGAAGAAGCGCGTCCGGGTCGTCCCGGCCGCGACGGTCGAGGCAGTAGAAACGGCATGAAGGCAGACATCCATCCCAAGTATTTCGAGGCGAAGGTCCATTGCGGGTCCTGCGGACGAGAGTGGACCGTCGGCTCGACGCGCCCCGAGCTGCGCGTCGACGTCTGCGGCAACTGCCATCCCTTCTACACGGGCACTCAGAACATCATCGACACGGCCGGCCAGGTCGAGCGCTTCCAGAAGCGCCTGGAGCGCCAGGTCCGGGCGTAGGTCCGCCACGCCCCGCGCACGCGGGAACCGGCGCGAGCTGATCACGGACGCGGCCTAGACTCCCCGCATGTCACGCTTCAACTACGGCGGGCAGGCGCTGATCGAGGGCGTCCTGATGCGCGGCCGCAATGCGATCGCGGTTGCCTTCCGGCATCCCGACGGCCAGATCGTGTGGGCGTCCGAATCACTGAGGAGCGGCCCGCACGCGTGGCGGCTTGCGCGGGCGCCGTTCGCGCGCGGCCTGATCGTGCTGTACGAGACCCTGATCGTGGGCACTCGCTGGCTCATCCGCAGCGCGAACATCCAGGCCAGTGCCGAGGGCATCGAGCTCGGCCGTGGCTCCATTGCTTTGATGCTCGGGCTGACGCTCGCCCTCGGCGTCGGCGTGTTCTTCCTGCTCCCGCTGTTCATCGCCACCGCCACGACATCGAGCATCCAGGCGGACTGGGTCCAGCACACGGTCGAGGGTCTGGTCCGCGTCGGGATCTTCCTGGGCTACCTGGCCCTGATCGCGCGAGCGCCGGACATCCGGCGCGTCTTCGAGTACCACGGCGCCGAGCACATGACGATCCACGCCCTCGAGGCCGGCGACCCGCTGACCACCGACGCCGTCCGCAAGTACCCGACGGCGCACCCCCGCTGCGGCACCGAGTTCCTGGTCGTCGTGATCGCACTGTCGATCTTCGCGTTCGGCCTGGTCGGGCGGCAGAGCCTGCCGATCATGGTCGTGAGCCGGCTGCTGCTCATCCCCGTGATCGCGGCGGTGGGCTACGAGATCCTGCGCTTCGGGGCGAAGCACCGGGCGAACCCACTGGTCAAGGTGATCATGGCGCCGGGGATCCTCGTCCAGATGATCACGACCAAGCGCCCGACAGACGACCAGATCGAGGTCGCGATCGTGTCGATGGAGCAGGCGCTCGAGGCCGATGGCGAGTCGATCCCGACCGGCTCCGAGCTGCCCGAGCGCGAGCGGCTGCCGGACACGGCCGCCGCGGTCGCGTGACGGCCGACGCCGGCCTCGACGTCAAGCTCGACGAGGTCGCGCGCCAGTACGACGACCTGCAGGCCGAGCTCGCCCTGCCCGAAACCTCGACCAACCTCGACGCGCTGAAGCGCCTGGGCAAGGAGGTCGCGAGGCTCGAACCGGTCGTCGAGGCGTACCGCGAGCTGCGCCGGATCCGCGACGAGCTCGCCGGCGCTCGCGGGCTGCGCGACGAAGCCAAGGATGACGAGATGCGCAGCCTCGCCCGCGAGGAGATCGAGCGGCTCGAGGCGGACGAGGCGCGGCTCGTCGGCGATCTCAAGGTGCTCCTGCTCCCGCGCGACCCGGCCGACGACGGCAACGTGATCGTCGAGATCCGGGCCGGCGCCGGTGGCGAGGAGGCCGCCCTCTTCGCCTCGGAGCTGCTGCGCATGTACCTCAGCTACGCCCGCAACCACGGCTGGCGCGCGGAGGTGATGAGCCTCAATGAGACCGGGATCAACGGCGTCAAGGAGGCGATCGTCGAGATCTCCGGCGACGGCGCGTACTCGCGGCTCAAATTCGAGAGCGGCACGCACCGCGTCCAGCGCGTCCCCCAGACCGAGTCGTCGGGCCGGATCCACACCTCGACCGCGACGGTCGTCGTCATGCCGGAGGTCGAGGAGACCGAGATACAGATCGACGAGGACAGGGACCTGCGCATCGACGTGAAGCGCGCGTCCGGTCCCGGTGGGCAATCGGTGAACACGACTGACTCGGCGGTGCGAATCACCTATCTCCCGACCGGCATGGTCGTGGAGATCCAGGACGAGAAGAGCCAGCACAAGAACAAGGCGAAGGCGCTCGCGGTGCTCCGCGCCCGGCTCCAGGAGGCCGAGCGCCAGAAGCAGCGCGAGGCGGACTCGGCGACCCGGCGGTCGATGGTCGGGGCGGGCGATCGAGCCGACAAGATCCGGACCTACAACTACCCGCAGGATCGGGTCACCGACCACCGGGTCGGGATGGACCTCTCGAACCTGCCGCGGGTGCTGAACGGCGAGCTCGATCGCCTGATCGACACGCTCAGCCAGACCGACCAGGCGGAGCGCCTCGCGGCGCTCGTCGACACCGGTTCGGCCGGCTGAGGGCCGGCGGGGAGGTGGCAACGGTCCGTGCCCTGCTCGACGTCGGCATCGCCCGGCTGCGCGAATCCGGGTCCGAGACGGCTCGCCTGGACGCCGAGCTGCTCCTGGCCCACGCCCTCGACACGGATCGGACCGCGATCCTCGCCCACACCGACGCGCCGGTCGGCGACGGCGCGGCCGCAAGGTTCCAGGCGTCCCTCGATCGGCGTGCCGCCGGTGAGCCCGTCGCCTACATCCGCGGCATCAAGGAGTTCCACGGGCTCGCCTTCGGCATCGACCCGCGGGCGCTTATCCCGCGACCCGAGACGGAGCGCCTCGTCGAGCTCGCCGAGCTCGAGATCGTTCGGTGGCTCCTCGGCGCCCCACGGCCGGCCGGCTCACCGCCCGTGCGGGTCATCGACGTCGGTGTCGGGAGCGGCGCGGTCGCCGTGACGCTGGCCGTCCTGCTCCGTCGCCGCGGGATGCTCGACGAGGTGACGCTCGCGGCCACCGACCTCTCCGAGGATGCGCTCCAGCTCGCCAGGGAGAATGCCGTCGCCCATGCGGTCGGGGATCGCATCGCGTTCTCGACGGCCGACCTCCTGCCCGGCTCGGAGACGACGCGCTGGGACGTCGTGGCTGCGAACCTTCCGTACGTGCGCAGCGGCGCCATGCCGACCCTGCCGGTCGCGACGTCCTACGAGCCGGCGACCGCGCTCGATGGCGGGCCCGACGGCCTGACCGTGATCGGGCGCTTGCTCGATCAGCTCCCGGACGCCCTCGCCCCCCACGGCGTGGCCCTGCTCGAGATCGGCGGCGACCAGGAAGCGGCGCTGCGGGCGCTCGTCATCGAGCGGCTCCCGGGCTGGTCCTGCGAGGTCGAGCGCGATCTCGGTGGGCTGCCGCGCGTGGCGATCCTGCGACGCGACGAGACCGATGCCGCCTCGCCGGCTGCCTGACGGCGCCGAGGGCCGCGCCGAAGCGGCGCGCACCCTCGAAGCGGGCGGGATCGTCGCCTTCCCGACCGACACGGTCTACGGCATCGCGGTCGCCCTCGGGACGCCGGGCGGGATCGAGCGGCTGTTCGCGGCCAAGCGGCGCGCGCCCGACCGGGCCATCGCGCTGCTCGTGGCGGACGCCGACCAGGCGAAGGACGTCGGCGAGCTCAACGCTCCCGCCGCCGCCCTCGCCGCACGCTTCTGGCCCGGGGGCCTGACCCTCGTCGTCCCGCGCCGCCGGGATCGCACGCTGCCTGGGGCGCTGACCGGGGAGGGCGCGCTCGCGACCGTCGGGCTCCGCGTCCCGGACCATGACGCCCCGCGCGCCCTCGCCCGTGCCGTCGGGCCGCTCCCGACGACCTCGGCCAATCGATCGGGCGAGCCGGAGGCGCGCGACGCTGACGAGCTCCAGGTACAGCTCGGAGACGCCCTGGACCTGATCCTCGACGGTGGCCCGGCAGGCGGCCGCCTCGCCTCGACCCTCGTCGACACGACGACCGATCCGGTGCGCATCCTGCGCGGGGGCGCGACCTCGGCCGAGGCGATCGATCGCTGCTTGGTGGCTGCGGGGCTCCCGGGCGTGGGAAGATACGGGCCACGCACCTGATGAGCGCCGGGAGGCCGGCGGGCAGGGAGGTCCATCCATGACGCAGGCGCCGCCGACGGGGCTCGGCTGGGCTCGCCTGGCTGACGTCGATCCCGAGCTGTGGGACGCAATGGTCCTCGAGCGCACCCGGCAGCACGACAAGATCGAGCTGATCGCGAGCGAGAACTACACGTTCGCCGCGGTCATGGAAGCCCAGGGTTCGTGGCTCACCAACAAGTACGCCGAGGGCCTGCCCGGCAAGCGCTACTACGGCGGCTGCGAGTACGTCGACATCGCCGAGCGGCTTGCCCAGGACCGCGCGCTGGCGCTGTTCCCGGGCGCCGAGCATGTCAACGTGCAGCCCCACTCGGGCGCCCAGGCGAACATGGCCGCCTACTTCAGCGTGCTCAACCCGGGCGACCGGATCCTGGGCATGAACCTGGCCCACGGCGGCCACCTGACCCATGGCTCACCGGTGAACTTCTCCGGCCGGCTCTACGAGGTCCACGCCTACGGCGTCGATCGTGAGTCCGAGCGGATCGACTACGACGCGCTCGAGGCGATCGCGCGCGAGGTGCGCCCGAAGCTCGTCGTCGCCGGCGCCTCGGCATATCCGCGCCTCCTCGCCTTCCCGCGCTTCGCGGCCATCGCCCACGGCGTCGGGGCGCTGCTGTTCGTGGACATGGCGCACATCGCCGGGCTCGTCGCGGCGGGCGTGCATCCGAGCCCCTTTCCCCACGCCGACATCGTGACCACGACCACCCACAAGACGCTGCGCGGGGGACGGGGCGGCCTGATCTTCAGCCGCGAGGAGCTGCCCGACACGGTCGACAGGGCGGACTTCCCGATGGTCAAGTCGACCCTCGGTGCCCAGATCGACAAGGCCGTCTTCCCGGGCGTCCAGGGTGGGCCGCTCATGCACGTCGTCGCAGGCAAGGCGGTCGGGCTCAAGCTCGCGGCCGGCGAACCGTTCCGGCGCGATCAGCGACGAACGATCGAGAACGCGGCGGTGCTCGCCGACGCCCTGGCCGAGCGCGGCGCGCGCATCGTCTCGGGCGGGACGGACAACCACCTGATGCTCGTCGACGTGACGCCCCTCGGCGTCACCGGCAAGGAGGCCGAGGCGCTGCTCGACGAGATCGGGATCACGGTGAACAAGAACGCGATCCCGTTCGATGCGCTGCCGCCGAACACGGCGTCCGGGATCCGGCTGGGCACCCCCGCAACGACGACGCGTGGCTTCGGGCCCGAGGAGATGCGGGCGATCGCGCGGATGATCACCGACGCGATCCGGCGGCGGGACGAGCCTTCCGTTCGCGACCGCCTGCGTGAGGAGGTCATGGACATCGTCGGGCGGTTCCCGGTCCCGGGCCTGTTCACCGAGGCTGCCGGGTGATCTTCGCGGCAAGCGCTGGACCGGTGCTGCCCGTTATCGTCGCCGCGTTCCTCGTCGCCGCACTCGTCTCGCTGGTGGCGACCCCGTCGATCCGGCAGTACGTGCGCGAGCACCGGATCCTCGACCATCCGGACGCGCGTCGGGTCCACGATCGGCCGCTCCCGCGCGCCGGCGGCATCGCCGTGGTGCTCGCCTTCGTCGTCGTTGGCGGCAGCCTGGCCCTCATCCGCGACTCGCTGCCGGGCGTCGCCGTTGCGCGGTCGTTGCCGGGCGGGCAGCTCCTCGGGCTGTTCGCCGGGGCGGTCCTGGCGACGGTCCTCGGGGCGCTGGACGACATGCTCGACCTGCGGGCGCGCTGGCAGTTCCTCGGACAGCTGGTCCTGGCTGCGGTCGCGATCGTCGCCGGGATCACGGTGCCCTTCATCGGCAATCCGTTCGGGCCGGGCAACATCGCGTTCATCGCCCCGGTCGGGATCGTGTTCACCGCGGTCTGGATCGTGGGCATGATCAACAGCCTGAACTTCATCGACGGCCTGGACGGGCTGTCGAGCGGCATCGCCCTCATCGCCGCGCTCACGCTCGGCGTCCTGAGCCTGACGGCCCAGGTGAACCAGCCGCTCGTCGCGGTGCTGTGCTTCGTGCTCGCCGGCGGGCTGCTCGGGTTCCTGCGTTGGAACTTCCACCCCGCGGTGATCTTCCAGGGCAGCGCGGGCGTGATGTTCCTCGGCTACACGCTGGCGGTGCTCGCGATCCTCGGCTCGGCCAAGGTCGTGGTCGCCCTGCTGGTCCTTGCGGTGCCGATCATCGACACGTTCTGGGTGATCGTTCGCCGCCTCCGGGCCGGACGCTCGCCGTTCAGCCCCGATCGGGGCCACATCCACCACCTGCTCCTCGACCTCGGGCTGTCGCATCGCTCGACGGTCTTGCTGATCTACGCCGTCTGCGCGACGCTTGGCCTGATGTCGCTCTTCGTCTCGAGCACCACCGGGGTCATCGCCTTCGTCGGTGCGCTCGTCGTCCTCGGCCTGGTCGCGTTCGTCCTTCGACGCGGTCCGTCCGAGGCCGCCTCGTGAGCCATGAACCAGGACGACGCGAGCTTGCTGGCTCGCCGGCTGCACTGGGAGGCGGAGAGCGAGCGGGAGGGGCTCGAACCGGGCGCTGAAGCCGTCGTTGAGGAAGATCCCGACCTCACCGCCGCTTGGGTGCCGCCGAGGCTCGACACGGCGACGCCATCGTTCGAGCGGCGCGACATCGAGCGCCGCGCAGAGGCGGCCCTCGAGCGTCGGCGGGAGCTGTGGCGCGACTCGGCGACGATCCTGAGCGCCGTCATCGTCGCCCTGCTCGCGTTCCAGCTCCTGGGCGGGCTCTTCGCCTCGCCGCCCGGCGCCTCGCCGTCACCGAACGCGAGCGGCCTGGTCACCTCGTCGCAGGCTGCGCAGCCCAGCCTCGCGCCCGGCCAGACCGTCGTCCCGATCGTCGACCCGAGACTGGGCATCGATGCCACGCCGAGGCCGACCCCCGTGCGGACGCTGCCGCCGACGGGGACGCACGCGCCGGTCCCACCGGGGGCGACGCCGCACCCGACCGCGGTGCCGGCCCCGACGCCGACGAAGCGCCCGCCCCCGACGCCGACACCGACGCCGCCGCCGACGCCGCGCCCCACGCCGACACCGGCGCCCACGCCGACCCCCACCCCGGCGCCGCATGCCGACTTCACGTCGAGCCAGCAAGTACTGACGACGACGGTCGACTTCACGGACGCCTCGACCGGGATCATCGACACGTGGAGCTGGGACTTCGGCGACGGCGGGAGCTCCAGCCTGCCCAATCCGACCCACGAGTACGCTGTGCCAGGCCCGTACCGGGTCACGCTGACGGTCACCGGTCCCGGAGGCCCGGACGCGGTCACGAAGACCGTGACGGTCCTGTAGGGAGAGGCTTCGCCAGGGGCCGGTGCGGGGAGCCGCTGGTATACTCCCGTGGCTTTGCCAGGTGGCGCGTGATCGAGCCCGGGAGGACTGGGGCTTATCTCGCCCTCTTCACAGAGATCGGGTTCATCCTCCTCGTGTCGACCCTGGCGGGTGCGCTCGGCGGACACTGGCTCGACCTGCAGCTCGGCTTCAGGTTCCCGATCCTCCTGCTGACCGGCCTGTTGCTCGGCATGGCAGGCGGGGCGATGACCGTCCGGCGCCTGCTCAACCGGTTCCTGGCGACGTTCAAGGACTGACACCGACCCGAGCCCGGCGAGGCCGGCGCTCCTGATCCGGAGGAAGGGTGACGACTGACCCGCGACCGGCCGTCGAGGCCGGCGAGCCAGCCGCGACCGAGCCCGCGCCCACGCCGGCGCGGCCGTCGAACCGTCGCCGCAACATCCTGCTGCTGATCGGCGCGGTGATCGCCTTCGACATCGCTGCCGCGATCCTCGTCCCGCCATACCCGAAGGGCCAGCCGGGCAAGCCCATCAGAGGCATCGGCGACCTGATCCTCGCCAACCTCGAGTTCCCGCAGCCGGAGGTCGTGTGGCCGGCGAGCGCGGCGCACGAAAAGCTGCCGATCGTCGGCGCCAGCGTCAGCATCAGCAACACGCTGCTGACGATGTGGCTCGTGATGGGCGCCCTGCTCATCGTGTTCGTCGCGGCCGGGCGGATGCTCAAGGAGGTCCCGGGCCGGCTCCAGAACGCGCTCGAGTTCGCGTGGGAGAGCCTCGAGGACTGGGCCGTCTCCCTGGGCGGGCCCGATGCCCGCACCCACGTCCCGCTTTTCGCGGCGTTCTTCCTGTTCATCCTGTTCTCGAACTGGAGCGGCCTGCTGCCGTTCTTCGGCAAGGTGGAGTTCCTGCGCGCGCCCACGAGCGACGTGAACGTGACGATCGGGCTCGCCCTCGTGGCCTTCCTGTACTTCCACTTCCAGGGCTTCCGTCGCCTCGGCGTGCGTGGCTACCTGGGCAAGTTCTTCGTCCTCAGCGGCTTCCGCCAGGGCATCGCGAGCGGCGTCATCTACCTGTTCGTCGGCTTGATCGAGTTTCTGCTCGAGTTCATCAAGCCGGTCACGCTGTCGATGCGACTTTTCGGCAATATCTTCGGCGGTGAGGTCGCGCTCGGGGTCATCACGGCGCTCACGATCGCGCTCGTTCCCGCCGGGATGCTCCTGCTCGAAGGCCTGCTCAACTTCGTGCAGGCGCTCATCTTCTCGACGCTCATGCTCATGTACACGATCATCGCGGTGGAGGCCCACCACACCGAGGAGCACGAAGGTGTCGCCGACGTGCCCGAGGGTGGGATGGCGCCGCCACTGAGCGTGGGCGCAGCGAGTCACTGACCAACAGGCGACCGCGAGACGGACTCGCGGCGCGACCATTGGAGGGAGTCAACCGTGGAGTTCATCGGAGCCGGCCTCGCCGCACTGGGCGTCATCGGGCCGGGCATCGGCATCGGCATCCTGACCGGGCTCGCAGCCACGGCCATCGGCCGGAACCCGGACGCGACACCCCAGATCCGAGCCCAGTTCATCCTCGGCGCGGCGTTCGCTGAAGGGCTCGGCGTCCTCGCGATCGTGGTCGCGATCCTGGCCATCGTCCTCCAGCCCGCCGCACCCGCTTGAGGCCGGGTAGTAGCCGGGGCGGCCGGCCATGAACCTGTTCGCGCTGACCGCGCCACTGGCCGCGGGCGGCGTCGCCGCGGCTGCGGAGGCCGCGGGCGGCGGCCTGGCGATCAACTTCTTCTGGATCGTCGTCGCCTCGGCCAACTTCATCGTGTTCGCGACGATCCTGTACCTCGCGTTCGGCAAGCAGGTGAGCGGCCTCCTCGCCTCTCGCCGCGAGCGCATCGAGCAGGGCCTGCGCGACGCCGAGCAGGCGAAGCGCGACCGCGAGACCGCCGAGCAGGAGCGGCTGGCGACCCTCGCCGAGGCGCGTCGCGAGTCGAACGACATCCTGGCGCGTGCCCAGAAGGTCGCCCAGGAGACGCGCGACGCGGACATCGCGGCAACCCGCGAGGAGCTCGAGCGGATGCGCGTGCGCGCCGCTGACGAGATCGCGGCGGAGAAGCAGCGGGCGCTGGCCGAGCTGCGTAGCGAGGTCGCCGACCTCGCGCTGCAGGCGGCGGGCCGCGTCGTCCGCGAGACGATGACAAACAAGCGCCAGCGCCGGCTCGTCGAGGAGTTCCTCGCCGAACCGACGCCGGGCACGGCGAAGTAGGCCGCGCGCCACATGGCGAAGGGATCCGAGACCGCCGCGCGCCGCTACGCCGAGGCCGCGTTCCAGCTGGCGACACGCGACGACGCCCTCGACGACTACGCGGAAGGCCTCGACCTGGCGGCCCGGGAGCTCGGTGACGAGCGGATCGTGGCCGTGCTGCGCAATCCGGCGCGGCCGCTGCGCCAGCGCATCGACCTCGTCGAGCGGATCCTGGCGAAGCGGGTCCCCGAGCAGGTGGTGAAGCTGGTCGGTCTGCTGGTCGAGCGCGGCAAGATCGAGCGGCTGCCGGCCGTCGTCGGCGAGTACCGGCGCATGCTCAACGAGGAACGCGGCGTGGTCGAGGCCCTTGCGACGACCGCCCTGCCGCTCACCGGCGACGAGACCAGCGCCCTGCAGCGCAAGATCGCCGAGATGACCGGTCGAACGGTCGACCTCCGGGTCGACGTCGACGAATCGCTGATCGGCGGTCTGACCGTCCGCGTCGGCGACACCCTCTACGACGCCAGCGTCCGGGGCCGTCTCGAGCGCCTCCGCGAACGCCTCGTGGCGGGCGCCAGGTAGCGCCCGCGCCCGCCCAGCAAGCCCAGGAGAGCCCGATGGCCATCAAGTCCGACGAGATCGTCAACATCATCAAGTCCGCGATCGACACGTTCGACGCCGATGCCGAGACCCGCAACGTCGGTACGGTCGTCGAGGTCGGCGACGGCATCGCCCAGATCTACGGCCTCGAGGGTGCCCTCTCCCAGGAGCTGCTCGAGTTCCCGGGCGGGATCATGGGCATGGCCCTCAACCTCGAGGAGGAGACGGTCGGTGCGGTCATCCTCGGCGACGCCTCGGGCATCAAGGAGGGCGACACGGTCAAGACGACCGGCCGCGTCGTCGAGGTCCCGGTCGGCCAGGCGCTCCTCGGTCGGGTGGTCGACCCGCTCGGCCAGCCGCTCGACGACAAGGGCCCGATCAAGACGAAGAAGACCCGTCCGGTCGAGCGGATCGCCCCGGGCGTCATCGTCCGGCAGGGCGTCGACACCCCCGTCCAGACCGGCATCAAGGCCATCGACGCCCTGATCCCGATCGGGCGCGGCCAGCGCGAGCTGATCATCGGCGACCGGCAGACCGGCAAGACCGCGATCGCGATCGACACGATCATCAACCAGAAGGGCCAGGGCCTGGTCTGCGTCTACGTGGCCATCGGCCAGAAGCTGTCGACCGTCGCCCAGACCGTGGCGACGCTCGAGAAGTACGGCGCGATGGACCACACGATCGTGGTCGTGGCCGGAGCGGAGGACCCCGCGCCGCTCCAGTACCTCGCGCCGTACGCCGGCGCCGCATTCGGCGAGGAGGTCATGGAGGTCGGCGTCGAGGTCGACGGCAAGACAGTCAAGGACGCGCTGTGCGTCTACGACGACCTGTCGAAGCACGCTTGGGCCTACCGCGAGATGGCCCTCCTGCTCCGTCGGCCGCCCGGCCGCGAGGCGTACCCGGGCGACGTGTTCTACCTCCACAGCCGGCTGCTCGAACGAGCCGCCCGGATGAACGAGGAGAACGGCGGCGGCTCGTTGACCGCCTTGCCGATGATTGAGACCCAGGCCGGCGACATCTCGGCCTACATCCCGACGAACGTCATCTCGATCACCGACGGCCAGATCTTCCTCGAGACCGACCTGTTCAACTCAGGGCAGCGGCCGGCACTGAACATCGGACAGTCCGTGTCACGCGTGGGCTCGGCGGCGCAGACCAAGGCGATGAAGAAGGTCGCCGGCCCGTTGAAGCTGGACCTCGCGCAGTACCGGGCCCTCGCCGCCTTCGCCCAGTTCGCGTCCGACCTCGACAAGGCGACGCGCGACCAGCTGACCCGGGGCGAGAAGCTGTCCGAGGTGATCAAGCAGCCGCAGTACCAGCCGCTCCCGGTCGAGAAGCAGGTCGCGATCCTGCACGCGGCCACGACGGGCAAGCTCGACGACGTCCCGACCCCGCGGGTGAAGGAGTTCGAGGCCGGCTTCTACCGGTTCCTCGAGTCCGAGCGCCCGAAGGTGCTCACGGAGCTCGCTGCTTCCAAAGCCCTCTCCGACGAGATCGCCGCGGCGCTGACCGAGGCGCTGGACGAGTTCCGGAAGTCGTTCCTCGCGTGAGCCTCGCGGCGAGCTGCGCGCCAGTCGTGCTGTCCGGCGGCGGGCGGCCGCTTCCTTCGCCGTGCGCTGAAATCTCATGCCCACTACTGCATATCCAGGCGGCGGGCCAGCCGCTCCTTTGGCGTATGCGCGGATGGGCATACATTTCGCCTGCTGGGGAACGGACGCGCTCCGCCCTCGAGCACGAGGGCGTGGCCAATGGCTAGCCAGCGCGACATCCGGCGGCGGATCACTGCGGCGCGGAACATCAAGCAGATCACGCGGGCGATGCAGTTCGTCGCCGCGTCGAAGCTGCGGCGCGCCCAGGACTCGACGCTCGCGGCCCGCCCGTACAGCGAGAAGATCGACGAGGTGCTCGCCGACGTGGCGGCCGTCCTCGGCCCCGAGGATCACCCGCTCCTCGCCGAGCCGACGGGCTCCAGGCGGCTGCTGATCCTGATCACGACCGATCGCGGCCTCGCCGGCCCGCTGAACACGAACGTCATCCGCTTCGTCGCTCGCGAGATCACCGAGCACCGCGGCGACATGTCGGTCGTGAGCGTGGGCCGCAAGGGTCGCGACGCGATGCGCCGCTCGCGCGTGCCGATCGAGGCGCACTTCGCCGGCTTCGGCGACAAGCCGACCTTCGCCGACGTGCTGCCCCTGGCCCGGCTCATCACCGAGGACTTCCTGTCGGGCGAGTACGGCCGGATCGACCTGATCTACAGCCGGTTCATCTCGACCCTCGCGCAGAAGCCGGTGATGGACCAGCTGCTGCCGATCGAGCCGACGGAGGACACGGAAGGCATCCCGGGCAACCAGTTCATCTTCGAGCCGAGCCCGGCGGCGGTGCTGGAGCAGCTGCTGCCACGCTACGTCGCGACGCGGCTCTTCCACGCCGTCCTCGAGGCCAAGGCGAGCGAGGAATCGAGCCGGATGGTCGCGATGAAGAACGCGACCGAGAATGCCGAGGAGCTCATCGA
>VBGT01000064.1:22378-41887 GCA_005889475.1 Chloroflexota bacterium
CGAGATCGCCAGCGGCGCGCGAGCGCGCTGAATCGGGCACGCTGACCCGAGCACGCAGGAGGACGACAACGACATGCCGAGCGCTCCGCCCGCGACCGAAGGGCACGTCATCCAGATCACCGGCCCGGTGGTCGACATCGAGTTCCCGGCGGGCGAGCTGCCGGCGATCCTGAACGCGGTCGAGATCGACCGGAAGGGCCAGGATCCGCTGGTCTGCGAGGTCGCCCAGCACCTCGGCAACAACTGGGTGCGCAGCGTCGCCATGACCACGACCGACGGCCTCGCACGGGGCACCCGGGTGGTCGACACCGGCGGCCCGATCACGGTCCCGGTCGGCGAGGCCACCCTCGGCCGCGTCTTCGACGTCCTCGGCCGCCCGATCGACATGAAGGGTCCGGTCAAGGCGAAGGTTTCCCTGCCGATCCACCGGGAGCCCCCTGCCTTCGAGGACCAGACCACCGAGATCGAGGTGTTCGAGACGGGCCTGAAGATCATCGACCTCATCTGCCCGTTCAAGAAGGGCGGCAAGGTCGGCATCTTCGGCGGCGCCGGCGTGGGCAAGACGGTCATCATCCAGGAGCTCATCCGGAACGTCGCCCAGGAGCACGCGGGCGTGTCCGTGTTCTCCGGCGTGGGCGAGCGAAGCCGCGAGGGCAACGACCTCATCCACGAGATGACCGCGTCGGGCGTCATCGCCAAGACCGCGTTCGTCTTCGGTCAGATGAACGAGCCGCCCGGCGCGCGCCAGCGGGTCGGGCTCACCGGCCTGACGATGGCCGAGTACTTCCGGGACGAGGAGGGGCGCGACGTCCTCCTGTTCATCGACAACATCTTCCGGTTCACGCAGGCCGGCTCGGAGGTCTCGGCGCTGCTCGGGCGGATGCCGTCCGCGGTCGGCTACCAGCCGAATCTCGCCACCGAGATGGCTGCCCTCCAGGAGCGCATCACCTCGACCAAGAAGGGCTCGATCACCTCGCTCCAGGCAGTGTTCGTGCCCGCCGACGACTACACCGACCCCGCGCCGGCGACGACCTTCGCCCACCTCGACTCGACGATCCGGCTCGAGCGCTCGATCGCCGAGCTGGGCATCTATCCGGCGGTCGACCCGCTGACCTCGACCTCGCGCGTCCTCGACCCGCTGGTCGTCGGCCAGGAGCACTACGACGTCGCGCGCGAGACGCAGCGCGTGCTGCAGCGCTACCGCGACCTGCAGGACATCATCGCCATCCTGGGCATCGACGAGCTGTCCGAGGAGGACAAGGCGACGGTCGCCCGGGCGCGCCGGCTGCAGCGCTTCGCCTCGCAGCCGTTCTTCGTCGCCGAGGTGTTCACCGGCCGGCCCGGCGCCTACGTCGCGATCAAGGACACCGTGGCCTCGTTCAAGGACATCCTCGAGGGCAAGACCGACACGCTCCCCGAGCAGGCATTCTTCCTCGCCGGCACCCTCGAGGACGTACGGGCCAACGCGGCCAAGCTGAGCGCGTGATGACCGTGGAGGTAGCGGCGAACACCTCGGCGGGGGCCCGCAACTTGCCAAATATTCGCCCGGGGAGTGTTCGGCCACTTGCCGGGCAGACTTCAGGGCCATTTATGCAGGATGTGCATGAATGGGCCGCGAATCCCGCCCGCACGCCCGAGTTGCGGCGTATCTCTCGGCCTAGCACTCCGGAGCGGAATGTCTGGCAGGACCGGGCGCCGCATCGCTTGCCCGGAGGCGCGTGACCATGCCCCTGCAGCTCGAGATCGTCACGCCGGAGCGGCTCGCCTACAGCGACACCGTCGACGCGGTCGTGCTGCCCGGCTCGGAGGGTGAGCTGGGCGTGCTGCCGCATCACGCCCCGCTGCTGGCCACGCTCGGCGTCGGCGAGCTCCTGATCCGCAAGGGCGGCGAGGAGGAGTCGTTCGCCATCGTCGGCGGGTTCGTGCAGGTCCGGCCGGACAAGGTCGTGGTCATGGCCGAGACGGCCGACATGGCCTCCGAGATCGATCTCGAGAAGGCGCAGGAGGCGCGACGGGAGGCCGAGCGGGCGCTCGAGGCCGGGTATCACGAGGGCGCGGACCTGGCCGCGGCGCGCGCCGCGCTCCAGGGGGCGCTGCTCCGCATCCGGGTCGCCGAGCGCCGGCATCGCGAGGGGCCCCGAAGGCGGGTATAACCGCTACCGATGGCTGACGCGCGACCGTTCCACTGGGAATTCGAGCCGCCAAAGATTCCGCGCGAGCGGTACCTCGTGAACGGCGGCGTCGCGCTCGAGGGCACGATCCAGGTCAGCGGCGCCAAGAACGCGGCGCTCAAGATGCTGGCCGCGGCGACCCTCACCGGCGAGCGCTGCCGGTTCAGCAACGTCCCCGAGATCGAGGACGTGCGGACCATGGCCGAGACGCTGTCCGACATCGGCGTGGTCGTCGATCACCCCGAGCGGAACGTCTACGAGGTCTCCGCCGGCGACGTCGACTGGCTGTTCGTGCCGCTCGAAGCCGCGGCCAAGATGCGCGCGAGCTTCATGCTCCTCGGGCCGCTGCTGGCGCGCTTCGGCGAAGTGGTGATCAGCAACCCCGGTGGCGATCGCATCGGGCGACGCCCGGTCGACCTCCACGTCGACGCGATGCGCGCGCTGGGCGCCACGATCGACTACCGCTACGGCTACTACTACGCGAAGGCACCGGGCCGGCTGCGCGCCAGCGAGGTGCGCTTCCCGATCGTGTCGGTCATGGGCACCGAGAACGCGATGCTCGCCGCGACCCTCGCCGACGGCCACACGGTGATCCGGCCCGCGGCCCAGGAGCCCGAGGTCGACGACCTCATCAGCTTCCTGCAGAAGATGGGCGCGGACGTCGAGCGGACCTACCCGGACACGATCGAGATCGAGGGCAAGCGCCGTCTCCGAGGCGCGGAGCACAAGGTCATGCCCGATCGCATCGAGGCGGGCACGTTCGCCATCGCCGCCGGCGTGACCGGCGGCAACGTCGTCCTCGAGGGCGCCGACTGCGCCACGATGGACGCCCTCGTCCAGGTGCTCGGCAAGGCCGGCGTGTCGGTCAGCTGCCAGCCCGATCGGATGGAGGTCGACGCCCGGTCGGCCGGGCCCGGCAAGCTCAAGCCGGTCGATATCGAAACCGGCCCCTATCCCGAGCTGGCTACGGACATCCAGCCGCCGACGACCGTCCTGCTCACCCAGGCCGCCGGCGATTCGCGCGTCCACGAGGAGATCTTCGAGGACCGCCTCGAGTGGACCGGCGAGCTCGCCAAGATGGGCGCCAAGATCGAGCTCAAAGGCCCCCAGCTGGCGATCGTGCATGGCCCGGCGAAGCTCCGCGCCGCCGACGTCGAGATCTCCGACCTGCGCGCCGGTGCGTCGCTCATCCTTGCCGCGCTGGCGGCAGACGGCACCTCATCCATCGGCGGCGCCCACCACGTCCGGCGCGGGTATGAGAACATCGAACGCAAGTTCCTGGACCTCGGCGCCAGGATCGAGCGCGTCCAGGAAGGGGAGCTCGGCACCTCCGAATGAATATCGGCATCGATCTCGGCACGGCCAACGTCCTCGTGCACGTCGACGGGCGGGGCATCGTCATCCAGGAGCCGTCCGTCGTGGCGGTCGACGATGACGGGCGGATCCGCGCGGTCGGCGAGGATGCGCGCGAGATGATCGGCCGGACCCCCGGCAACATCCACGCCATCCGACCGATGAAGGACGGCGTCATCGCCGACTACGTGATCACCGAGGCAATGCTCCGGTTCTTCATCAACAAGGCCATGAGCGGCCGGATGAAGCTCCGCTTGAGCGGACCGTCGGTGATGATCTCCGTGCCCGCGGGCGTGACCTCGGTCGAGAAGCGCGCGGTCAAGGACGCGGCGCTCAAGGCCGGGGCGCGCGAAGCGCACCTGATCGAGGAGCCGCTCGCGGCGGCGATCGGGGCCAACGTGCCCATCTCCGGGCCGTCCGGGAACATGGTCATCGACATCGGCGGCGGGACGAGCGAGGTCGCGGTCATCGCCCTCGGCGGGATCGTCGTCTCGACCTCGCTGCGCGTGGGCGGGAACCGCATCGACGAGGCGATCACCTCGTACATCCGCAAGAAGTACAACCTGATGATCGGCGAGCGCACGGCCGAGGAGGTCAAGATCACCATCGGCACCGCGCTCCCGCTCGAGCGCGAGCTCTCGATGGAGGTCCGCGGCCGCGATCTCATCGCCGGCTTGCCCCGGACCATCCCGATCACCTCGTCCGAGGTGATGGAGGCGATCGAGCTGCCGCTGCAGCAGCTGGTCGCCGCAGTCCGCCAGGTCCTCGAGCAGACCCCGCCCGAGCTGTCGAGCGACATCATCGACAAGGGCATGGTCATGTCCGGCGGCGGTTCGCTGCTGCGCAACATCGACAAGCTGCTTACCCAGGTCACCGGTGTGCCCTGCCACGTCGCCGAGAACCCGATCGACTGCGTTGCCCTCGGCACGGGCGAGGCGCTCAAGCACTACGACTTCTTCAAGAAGTCCCTCGTCCAGAGCATCTAGGGCGGCCACGCACATCCCAGCGGGTGGCGGCGCGTTCATCGATCTCCACTGCCATACCTCGGGGAGCTTCGACTCGCTCGCCGCGCCTGCCGCGGTGGTGCGGGCCGCCGCTGCCCGCGGGATCACCCACCTGGCGATCACCGACCACGACCGGATCGAGGGCGCCCTCGAGGCACAGGCGATCGCGGCGCGCGAAGCGCCCAACCTGGCGGTGCTCGTCGGCCAGGAGATCCGGACGGAAGCCGGCGACATGATCGGCGTGTTCCTCACCGAGGCCGTTCCGCCGGGCCTCGCGCCCGCCGCGGCAGTCGCCGCCGTGCGGGAGCAGGGCGGCCTGATCGGCGTCGCCCACCCGTTCGACCGGTTCCGCGGCTCCCTCGGCAAGGGTGAGCCGGCGTGGTTCGAGGCGCTGGTCGGCGAGGTCGACTGGATCGAGGCGTGGAACGCGCGGCTCATGTTCGGCGACGGCAACGCTCGCGCGGCCGTGCTGGCGGAGCGGCTCGGCGTCCCGGGCGTCGCGGTCTCGGATGCGCACACGGTCCTCGAGGTCGGCATCGCCGCCACGATCGTCCAGGGCGACCCATCGACGCCGGAGGGCCTCAAGTCGGCCCTTGCCGGACCCCACGAGCTCCTGACCGGGCGATCCTCGGCCTATGTGCGCCTGCTCGGACCTGCGGCCAAGCTCGTGCAGCGGGCTCGCGGGCGCGGCCGCGTCCAGCCGCCGGTGGCTAGCCGATGAACGAGGACCAGCCGCCGCCTCCGCCCGCCGAAGTGGGGGCCGCGCCCGCGGCGCGGCCCGACCTCTCCCTGGCGCATCGGCTCCGCCAGCCGCGGACGATCATCTCGCTGGTCCTGCCCATCGTCCTGCTCGCGCTGTTCGTGCGCAGCCTGCCCGGCTTCAAGCTGGAGGAGCTGCCGGACAAGATCCTCGGCGCGAACCCGTGGCTGCTGATCGCGGCGTTCGCGATCTTCTACCTGGGCTTCCCGCTGCGCGGCCTGCGCTGGGCGATCCTCGTCCGCCGGAGCGGCTTCGCGCTCCGGATCCGCGACGCCGTCGAGATCATCTTCCTGAGCTGGCTGGTGAACTGCCTCGTGCCCGCCAAGCTCGGCGACGTCTATCGGGCGTACCTGCTCAAGATCAACAGTCCCGTCTCGCTCTCGCGGACGTTCGGAACGGTGTTCATCGAGCGCATCCTCGACCTCTTCGCGATCGTGACGCTCGGCCTCGCGGCCGGCTTCGTCTCGTTCCGGAGCGGCCTGCCGGGCGACGTCCAGATCGTGTTCGCGATCGGCGTCGGGTTCGTGGTGCTGCTCGCCGCGGGCCTGCTGACGATGCGCAACTTCGGGCGCCGGATCCTGACCAGGCTCCCGCTGCCGCACCGCGTCGTCGAGTTCTACGACCGGTTCGAGGAGGGCGTGTTCGCCTCGATCGGGTTGCGCGCCCTGCCGCGTCTCGTCTTCATCACCGGCCTCGTCTGGGCGACCGAGGCGATGCGCCTGTACCTCGTCGTCCAGGCGCTCGGCCTGCCGAACGTGCACCTGGGCATCAGCGGCGCGTTCTTCGTCGCCCTGTCCGCGTCGCTGCTCACAGCCGTGCCGCTCACGCCCGCGGGAATCGGGTTCGTCGAGAGCGGCATCGTCGGGCTGCTGACGATCGTCTACGGCGTCTCCCAGACCGATGCGCTGGCGATCACCCTGGTCGATCGGGCGATCAGCGTGCTGTCGATCATCGTCCTCGGCTCGATCGCCTACGCGATCTCCCCGAAGCGCCGGGGCATGGGGGTCAACGCGGCCGCGACTGCCTGAGCCGGGCCCACCGCGAGTACCGCCGAGGGTCACATGCCCAGTCCGCACCGCTTCGCCGCGGACCGCACCAGACCGCAAGCGGTGCGTTCAGGCACGCAAAGCCAACTGCCGCGGACGCATGAACGAACGGGGGATATTGACCGAATCGGGGGAAATTGATGATCCGGGCATGACCCGGACCAATGGCCGCGCGTTCAACGAGTGGCTGCGAGCCCAGCTCAAGGCCAAGAAGATGTCGCAGCGGCAGCTCGCCCAGCAGTCGGGCGTCGACCACTCGACGATCTCTCGGTTGGTGCGCGGCGACCGCATGCCTTCGCTCGGGACGGCGACCAAGCTGGCCCGCGGATTGCGCGAGCTCGGCGAGAACGACGACGGGCCGCAGTACCTCGGCCTGATCGGCGGCGGCGTCCAGAACCCGACGGCGCGCGTCGAGTACGCCCTCCGCGCCGACGAGGCGCTGAGCGAGGCCCAGGTCCGACAGGTCATGGAGTACTACCTGGCCGTGCGCATGCGCCGGCTGGGCTCGGCTTTCACCAACGACGCCAACCACTCGCAGCGGGTCGAGCCCTCACGGTCCGATCCGCGTCAGCTCTCGCCGGCCCTCCACACCCCCGTCGTGCCCCGACCCGCCCTCGTTGCGGGCGGCGGCCGCGTCGCGATGGACACCCGAACCCCGATCACCCCGCGTCTCCGGCCGGTTCGCTCGACGGAGCGCTACTAACCGCATTCACCAGCTGACCCGGGGGCGGCCTCCACGCCTCCGGTCCAGGGGCAGACGAACGCCGGCGCTCGGGGCGCCGGCGTTCGTCGTTTGTTGGCGGCCGGTCGCCGTCGTCGACCGGCGCTCACTGCGCCGACAGACGCAGTCACGGGGTCGCCTGATGCTTCGCGCCGTCCGACGCCGGCAACCGTCCGCCACCGAAACCCCTCACGTCGGGGATGGGGGCGCTCGTTGTCCTTCGCGGGCGCTGGCATTCGATGCGCATCCGTAAATCACCCAGGCGGTGGCAGGCTGCTTGATTTACGGATGGGCATCATTTTCCGGAGCCGGCGATGGGAGAGGCGTGGGTCGGCGGGCCGCGATCGAGCCGGACCATCGGCGCCCGAAGTCTCGGAGCGGGCCCCACGCGGAGACGCCGAAGGCGGCGGTGAGCATCGCCAGGCCGACGAGCCACAGGACGGGCAGCGCCAGCATCGAGGCGGTCGGCAGGGTCCAGGGTCGGTTCGTTCGGGCGCCCCAGATGACGAGCAGGGCGGCCGCGGGCAATCGGATGAGCAGCGGCAGCGCGATCCAGTAGGCCGTACCGACGTTCGGCGAGACGCCGGTATCGAGAACATAGGCGATCCACTTCGGCCACAGGTCGGGCGCGATCACGGCGCTGAGCCCGGCGAGCACGGCCGTCGTGGCCAACGCAGTCGCGAGGCGCCGCCACTCCCCCCGCGCGACGAACCAGAGCAGGCCCACGCCGCACGTCGGTTTCGTGAGCAGCGGCATCGCCCACATGGCGGGCCAGCGCAGCGAGGCCACGATCGCGGCCCCGAGCAGGACGTGGATGTTGCCGAGGTACAGGTCCGACGCGACCACCGGGATGACCAGGAACAGCAGCGCCCACGGACCGGTCAGCCACAGCAGCGCGAAACCGATGAGCAGGGTCCAGATCGCCTGGAAGACCTCGAACGGCAGCTTGCCCAGGGCCGCGAAGAAGATCGCGGCCGGCGGGGGATACGTGAACGCATCTGGGGTGGCGATCGGGCGGGTGTACGGGTCGGCGAGGTTGACCGCCCAGTAGGCGTGGGCGTCGCCGGCGTTCGTCGGCCGGAAGAGGGTGAACACGACGAGGACGACGACGAAAGCTGCCCGCAGGCCGAGGTCGAGCTGTCGTCGGCGTCGCTCGCGAACGGCGCCGGGTCGCGGCGCGACGGCGGTCACAGCGTCCAGACCGTCATGGCGTCCGGACCGTCACGGCGCGTACACGGAGACCGACGTCCGCGGCGACGCGTCGAAGCGATCGACCAGCCGCGGGTTTGCCGAACCGGCCCGCACCTCGGGCAGCGCGGTGACGAAGGCTTCCTCAGCCGGTCCGCCGCACGCCCGGTCAATCACGGGTTCGAAGAGCCGGTCGCAGG
Organism: Chloroflexota bacterium; assembly: GCA_005889475.1. GTDB lineage: Bacteria > Chloroflexota > Limnocylindria > Limnocylindrales > CSP1-4 > UBA5189. The sequence continues at coordinate 30,822 of VBGT01000064.1, forward strand.
CGACCACGAAGACGTCCGTCCCAGAGGGGAAGCCGGACATGTCGACGGGACGGACGACGTGCCCGCCGGCATGCTCGATCGGGAAGCCGATGGCGTCGGGCAGCTTGAAGTCGGGCAGCCCGAAGAGGGCGACCGGCGCGGCGCCCGTCACCGCGACGATCCGGGCGCCCGCGTCGCGGGCCTTCGCCCAACCACCGTCGGGGTCGACCCAGGGCGGCATGCGCGCAAGCTCGATGGCGAGCATCGCGACGACGACGGCACCGGCGAGGGCAGTCGCCGCGAGCCCGCCCGGGCGGCGGGTCGTGCGCCAGGCGGCGAAGGTTCGGAGCAGGAGCGACGCGGCCGGGATCGCGATCAGAATCACCACGACCGGGTCCACGAATGCGTGGTAGTGGTCGTTCGGGAGGCCCGCCACCACGACCTGCAACGACGGAGCGACGAAGGCCAGCGCGACGGTGCTCCAGGCCAGCAGCCCGACGAGCCAGCGATAGCCGACGCCCTCGCTCCCACGGGCAAGCCTGAGGCCCCACGCGACGAATCCGATCGTGACCGCGAGCAGGATTGCGACGACCTGCGGGATGTCCGTCACGAGCCCGACGAGCGGCCAGCCGACGACGCGCAGGAGCGTGAACGCGAGCGCCCCGATCGGGCCGCCGCCGAGGCTCCCGGTGTCGCCGCGGAGGTAGGCGAGGACGCCGCGGGTCTCGTCGAAGCCGTTCTGGAGCTCATGGGCGAGGAGCGGCACGAAGAGCAGGGCGACGATCCCGACGCCACCCAGCAGCGCCACGCCCACGCCGCGATCCCGGCGCAGCTGGAGCAGGCCAAGCGCGAGGATGGCGATCAGGAACACGACGCCGAGGACGTGTAGCTGGGTCACCGCGCCGGCGGCGCCGACGGCCACGGCCCACCACGCGGGGCTGCCGCCGGTCCTCCCCCGCCATGCGGCGACGATCGAAAGGAGCGCGAAGAAGGCGATCGGGTTCGGGTTCCAGATGAACGTCGACTCGTCGGTCGCCGCGGGCGAGACCGCCAGCATCAAGCCGGCGAGGAAGCCGGCCAGCGAGCCGGTTTGGGGCCCCGTCATCTGTGTCGCGATCGAGCGGGCGAGCCACCACGTGAGCGCGACGGCGCCGATCCCGAGCAGGGCGATGAACCCGGTGACCGCGACCGGGTCGCCGTTCGAGAGGGCCGCCGCCGGCGCGAGCAGGAAGTAGTAGAAGGCCCCGTGATGGAACTCGCCGACCGAGGTCTTCGGGCCCAGCAAGGGGATCACCCCGTCGCGGGTGAACGCGACGAGGGTGAGCATGTCGTGGCCCTGGTCGGCGTCGAACCGGCCTCGTTCAGCGAGGTTCGGCAGGCGCAGGAGCGCGGCCAACGCGGCAACCAACGCGAGCGCCAGGCGGTCGAAGCGAGTCACGCCTTCGTCGGCGCCCTGCGGCGAGGGGTGGGGTTGCTGCCGGCGGTGCGCTTGACGGTCGTGCGCTTACGGCTCGTGCGGCGCCTCGGCTTGGCCTCGACGTCATCCTCGGCCGGGCCCGATGCCGCGGCGCGGCGCGACAGCTGGAATGCCGCGAGCGGCAGGGGATCGAGGGCCACGCCGGCGATGAGCGCCCGGCACCGCTCGAGATTGATCGCGTCATAGCCCGCCTCCATCCCGGGCGTCTCGAGCACGAACGGCACCGAGCGCAAGCGCGGGTGGGTGAGCAGGTGCGCCAGCCCGCGCGCGCCGATGCGACCCGCCCCGACGTGCTCGTGGCGGTCCGTCCGCGATCCTCGCTCCGAGCGCGAGTCGTTGAGGTGGACCATCTCGAGGCGCCGGAGCCCGAGCTCGCGATCGAACGCGCCGAGCCAGGCATCGATCGCGTCCGGGTCGTCCATCGCCACGCCGGCGCCCCAGGCGTGGGCGACGTCGAGGCAGAACCCGAGCCGCCCATCCGGGACGCCCATCGCCGCCGCCCGCTCGGCGATCGCAGCGAGCTCCTCGATGGTCGTCCCGAGCGCCCAGCCGCCCCCCGCGGCGTTCTCGAGGGCGAGCACCAGGTCCGGCGATCGAGCTGCGGTGTCTTCAGTTCCGCGCCGGAGGACCTCGGCGACGCCGGCGGCGATGCGCTGGATCCCTTCTTCGATCGACGTGTCCCGATGCGACCCGGTGTGCACATTCACGATCGAAGCGCCGTACTCCCGCGCCGCCGCCATGTCGGCCGTGAGCACGTCGAGCGAGGCGTCGCGAAACGTCGGGTCCGGCCCCGCGAGGTTGGCCAGGTACGAGGCGTGAACGGCGATCGGCGCGACGTCAAGCTCCGCGAGGCTCGCCCGGAACTCGGCCAGGCCACGCGGCGGCGACTTCCGCCGCGCCCACGCGGTCGGGTTGTCCACGAAGACCTGGACGGTCTTCGCGCCGATCTCGCCGGCGCGCTTGGCCGCTCGACGCAGGCCGAACGGGAGCGGGAGGTGGATCCCGACGCGCGGCGCGTCGATCGTCGCGCTAGCCGGCGTCACCGACGCGTCAGCGCGCGCCGGAGCGGCGGATCGGCCCGCCCTTCGTGTACTCGCCGCCGACCACCGGCTCGATCAGGCCGAAACCGCCCTCGCGCCGCCGGTACAGGATCGACACGCGCTCGTTCTCCGCGTTCACGAACACGAAGAAGGCGTGGCCGAGCTCCTCCATCCGCGCGACCGCGTCCTCCTCGAACATCGGCTCGATGGCGAAGCGCTTGACCTTGACGACGCGGCCCGGCGCCTCGTCGCTATCACCCGAGCCGCCGGCAGCTTCTTGCTCGTCCCGGCCACCGCCCCGGACCGTCTCCGACGACTTCCGGACGCGGCTCGTCTCACGGAACGTGACCGCCCGCCGTTCGATCTTGTCCAGGACGTCGTCGATCCCGGCCTGATGGGTCGGCGCGGCCGCGGAGCTGCGCAGCGTCTGGCCGTGGATGACCAGGGTCACGTCGACGATGTGGGAGTCCTGGACGTTCCGGTGCTGCTCGACCGAGAGCTCGACCGTCGCGTCCGAGCGGTCATCGAGGAGGCGCTCGAGCCGGCCGATCTTCCGCTGGGCGTACTCGCGGACTCGCTCCGGCACGTCGTAGTTCTTGCCCTTGACGATGGTCCGCAATCCCACCTCCCGGCTGGGCCACCATCGTACCGCCGGGCCGACCCGTCGACCGCGCCACCAATGGCTGTGCCGCGTGGTACGGAACGTTCATCGCTCGCGTGCCACCGCCACGGCCGACACCGCCAGCGCGCCCGCGTCCATCAGCGCGCCGGCGCAGGCCGCGAGCGTCGCCCCCGTGGTCACGACGTCGTCGACGAGGATGAGCCACCGGCCGGCGATGCCGAGCCGGCCGTCGCCGCTACCCACCCGGAACGCGTCGACCAGGTTCGTCGCCCGCGTCGCGCGGTCGAGATCGAACTGCGCCGTCGTGGCCCGCGTCCGCTCGAGCAGGTGCAGCACGGGCAACCGCAGCTGCCGGCCTGCCTCGGCCGCGATGAGCGCGGCCTGGTCGTAGCCGCGTTCGCGCACCCGATCCGGCGACGCCGGCACGGGCACGAGCGCGTCGCCCGCCGCGCCGGCGCGGGCCCAGCGTCGCGCCACGGCCGCGCCGAGGAATGGGGCGAGGCGGCGCTCGCCGTCGTACTTGAGCGCATGCAGGGCGCGCCGCGTCACGCCCGTGAACGGCGCGCACCACTCGAGCTGGAGGAGCGGCGCCGGGAGATCCGCCGGGAGCCCGATCGGGACGCCCGGTTCGGCCGCGAGCCGCACGTCGAGGGCTGGTCGGCACTCACGGCACAGCGCCTTGCCTTCCTGGCCGCAGCCGGCGCACGAGGCGGGCAGCGCCAGGTCCAGGGCCTTGTCCGCCACCGCGCCGAGCGTCCGCCGGACGTCGACGAGGAGGTCCATGTGGGCATCGTGGCGCGGGGCGCTCATCGCCCGGCCATCGGGCGCTCACCCGGCGCTCACCCGGCGCTCATCCGGCGCTCATCCGCGCCTTGCACGCCCCTTATCCCGGCGTTGCCACCTTCGCCGTGCCGGCAGTGCGCCACAACGGCACGATGGCGACGAGCATGCTGAGGGCCGTCGCCCACAGTGTCGGGTTCGCGACCGTCAGGGCCACGATCAGCAGGACCTCAGCCCCCAGCCCTGACGCCCCTGCGACCCTCGCTCGCAGCGCGAGACGCCCGGCCAGGATGACGAGGCCGGCCCCTACCCCGAAGCGCAGCGCGAACGGGATCGGCACGAGCGCGCCACCCTCTGCCCCAGCCCGCGTGCCGACGACGTCGAAGAACTCGCGCCATGCCCCCGGCGCGAGGGCGACGCTGACGGCGAGCACCACGAGCCCGAGCGCACCGACCTTCACCGCGTCGCGCCATCTACCCGCCGCGGCGAGGTAGGCGATGCCCAGCACAGGGGTGAGCTTGATCGCCGCGGCCGGGATCCAGAATGCCCAGGACCGCCGGAGCGCGAGCACCGCCAGCACCGCCATGACCAGGTGGACGTTGCGCACGCGCAGCTCGACCGCGACCGGCAGGAAGGCGACCAGCGCGAGTGCCGCGAAGAGATCGCGGCCCCCGAGCCACCACAGGCACGCGAGCAGGATGGCCGTCCAGGCGGCGCTGAACGCATCCGCGGAGACGACGGACGTGATCGGCGCCAGCACCTGCGCCAGGGGCGGGGGATACCAGTAGGCGAAGGGCGTGTTCGTTGTGGCGCCCGGGTCGTACAGCGGCTCGCACGCCGCGAGCCGCGCTCCCGCGAGCCAATAGGCGTGCTCGTCGTTGAAGTGCCGCCACTCGCTCGCCTCCGTGGTCGCGATGATCAGGAGCAGCGCCGCCCCGATCGCGGCGAGGACGCTGATCGCGATCGACGGGAATCGCCGGGAACCGACCTCGACCGGCGCGAACAAGCGCCCGACGACCGAAGCAACGCCGCCTCGAGCGGCATCATCGAGCCGATCGAGGGCGCCCGTCCTATCCGAGGCGGACGATGTCACCGCGGACGGTCCCGCTCGCATCGAGGGCGCCCACCGGCAGCTCGAGGACCCCCTGCGCACCGCGCACGAACGGCACGATGCCGATCCACGGTCGAACCGCGCGATGCGTGGACATGACTCGGCGCGCCCCGTCGCCGTCAGCGCGACCAAGGAACACCGCGTCGATCGGGAAGCGCATGAAGAACATGTGGATCCCGTTGCCGGTCAACCAGAGCGCGCTCCCCGGAGCGAGCGAGCGGCGGCCCATCAGGCCCATGAACCGTGACCAGAGCGACCGGGCGTGCTCGACCTCGTCAGCGAGGATGGTGCCGCGTGTCTCGTTCCGCGCGCCGGGCGCATGCCCGGCCGTCGATGCCGCCTCCGCGGCGCTCACGTCCGAGTCGAGGCTCAGACGGCCAGGTTCTGCATGATCAGGATCAGGGCCGGGCCAAGGATGACCACGAACAGCGACGGGAAGATGCACCCGACGAGCGGGAACAGCATCTTGATCGGCGCCTGTGCGGCCTGCTCCTCGGCGCGCTGCCGGCGCTCGATGCGGAGCTGCTCCGACTGGACCTGGAGCACCTTCGAGATCGACACGCCGAGCTGCTCGGCCTGGATGATCGCGCTGATGAAGTTCGTGAGCGGCTGGACCTCGGTGCGCGGAACGATGTCGCGCAGCGCCTCGCGCCGGACCTTGCCGACCCGCACTTCGGCGAGGGCGCGCCGGAACTCGTCGACCAGGGGGCCCTTCATCTTCTCGACGACCTTGCCCAGCGCGGCGTCGAAGCCGAGGCCGGCGCGGACCGAGATCGTGAGCAGGTCGAGGGCGTCTGGGATCTGGAGCAGGATGCCCTTCTGGCGAGCCTTGACTCGGCGCCCGAGCCAGAACTCCGGGCCGATGTACCCGATGCCGGCGCCGACGAGGGCCAGCAACAGGCCTTGAGCGATCTGCCCGGCGAGGACGCCGAAGAGGATGAACAGCACGCCGAAGCCGACACCGGCGCCGATGGCCTTGATGCCCAGCCAGTCGGCGACCTTCATGTCGCCCGGGTTGCCGGCCATCGCCAGGCGCTTCTCGGTGCGCTCGGAGAAGGAGCTCGAGGTGATCCGCGAGACGGCGCCGGACAGACGGCCCGCGAGCGGCTTGACCGTGCGGTCGAAGAACGGCTGCTGGAGCTCCAGCTCCTGGAGGTCCTTGGCCGTCATCTGGCCGAGCTGGTTCAGGCGGGCCTTGAGCGGGTCCTCCTGGCGTGACCCGGCGATGCCGAACGCGATCATCAGGACGGCAACCGCCGCGATCGCAGCAACGATGATTCCGGGTTCCATCGCCTAGACCTCGATATCCACGATCTTGCGGATGAAGTAGAAGCCCGCGCCCATCGCGCTCATGGCGATGAACAGGAGGATGACGCCGAGCGGAATCCCGAGGAACTCGGGCGGCTTGGCGAACATCGGGTCGAAGAACGTGGGCGCGGCGAGGTAGATGAACAGCGCCAGGCCAAACGGCAGGCCGCCCACCACGTAGCCGGACAGGCGCTGCTGGGCGGTCAGCGTGCGGATCTCGCCCTTGATCCGGATGCGCTCGCGGATCGTGAACGCGATCGAGTCGAGGATCTCGGCGAGGTTGCCGCCGACCTGGTGCTGGATCGCGATCGCGGTGGCCATCAGCTCGAAGTCCTCGGACTTCACGCGCCGGACCATGTTCTCGAGCGCGACGTCGAACGGCAGGCCGAGGTTGACCTCGCGGATCACCCGTCCGAACTCGGTCGAGATCGGCGGCCGCGACTCGCGCACGACGAGCTCGATCGACTGGAGGAACGAGGAACCGGCGCGCAGCGCGTTCGCGATGAGGGTGACCGTGTCCGGCAGCTGCTTGTTGAAGGCCTTGAGCCGGCCCGACTTCCGCCGCCCCAGCCACAGCCGGGGCACGAAGAACCCGACGATCAGCCCGAGCAGGAGGACGAGCGGGTTCTGGAGCGACTTCACGACGAAGCCGAGGAGGAACAGGACGACGGGCAGGCCGATCGTCGTGCCGGCCCAGATGCCGAGGTACTCGGACGGCTTGAGCTTGAGATCGGCCGCGCCGAGGTCGCGCAGCAGGTTGGCCCCGAAGTCGCGCTTCTCGACGACCTTGTTCAGCTGCGCGAGCGCCGCGGACTTGGCGATCAGCTCGGACACGCCCTGCCCGCCGGAGGCGGCATCGGGCTTGGCGCCTGCGGCGTAGCGCTCGAGGCGCTCGAGCGTCACGCCACCCGAGCCGGACAGCGCGATGCCCAGCGCGATCAGGACGATCGACCCGGCGGCGAGTGCGGCGACGACGAGCGTGACAGGCATCAGCGTGATCCTAGTACGAGAAGCCGAAGATGCCGTTCGGGAGATGGATGCCCATCGTCTCGAACGTCTCGACGAACTTCGGGCGGATGCCGGTCGCCTTCAGGCGGCCCTGGATCTTGCCGTCGATGACGCCCGTCTGCTCGAACACGAACACGTCCTGCATGACGATCGTGTCGCCCTCCATGCCCTGGACCTCGGTGATGTTCACGATCTTGCGTGTTCCATCCTTGAGGCGGGACTGGTGGACGATCAGGTCGACCGCGGACGAGATCTGCTCGCGAATCGCTCGCACCGGCAGGTCGATGCCGGCCATGAGGACCATGGTCTCGAGTCGGGCGAGCATGTCGCGCGGGGTGTTGGCGTGGCCGGTCGACAGCGAACCATCGTGGCCGGTGTTCATTGCCTGGAGCATGTCCAGCGCCTCGCCGGCACGACACTCCCCGACGACGATGCGGTCGGGGCGCATGCGCAGCGAGTTCCGGACGAGCTCGCGGATCGGGATCGCGCCCTTGCCCTCGATGTTCGGCGGGCGGGACTCGAGCGTCACCACGTGCTCCTGGCGGAGCTGCAGCTCGGCCGCGTCCTCGATCGTCACGATCCGCTCGTCGTTCGGGATGAACGACGACAGGACGTTGAGGGTCGTGGTCTTGCCCGAGCCGGTGCCGCCCGACACGAAGATGTTGAGCCGGGCCTCCACGCAGGCGCGGAGGAAATCGAACATGTCGGGGGTCGACGTGCCGAACCGGATCAGGTCGTCGGTCGTGAACGGGCTGGCAGAGAACTTTCGAATCGTGATGACCGGGCCGACGAGGGACAGCGGCGGGATGATCGCGTTGACGCGGGAGCCGTCGGTCAGGCGGGCGTCGACCATCGGCGACGACTCGTCAACGCGGCGCCCGATCGGGGCGATGATCCGGTCGATGATGCGCATCACGTGGTCGTCGTTCTGGAAGACCACGTTGGTGAGCTCGAGCTTGCCCGCGCGCTCGATGTAGACCTGGCGCGGGCCGTTGACCATGATCTCCGAGATGGAGTCGTCACGGAGGAGCGGCTCCAGCGGCCCGAGGCCGATGATCTCGTCGGTGATCTGCTCGAGCATCCGAACCCGCTCGGCGCGGGTGAGGGCGAGGCCCTCCTCGTCGATAACCCGGCTGAAGATCTCCTCGATCTGGCGCCGCACCTCGACCTGGTTCGTCAGGTCGAGCTTGGGATCCAGGTCCTGGATGACGCGGCTCTGAATCCGGAACTTGACGTCCCGGAACGACTCGCGCGCGGGCAGCTGGGTGACCAGCCGCGGCGCCGTCGCCGGCGGTCCGCCCCCGCCTGCCGGCTTGCCCGGACCGCCGCCAGGTGCCGTTGGCACCGGCAGCCGCTCCTCGCCCGGCCCACCCGGCCGGGCGGACTCGATGCGCTTCAGCAGAGACATCTAACCCGGTCCCCCTACTACCGCCACGCGAACAATGACTTGTTCTTGGCCGCCACTTTGGCAGCTTTCTCCGGTCGGGCCGACGCCGTCGTCGGTGGCGGCCCGGTGACTGCCTTGGCCAGGCGCTCGATGTCCTGCGACACCTGTGCCTCGCGATTGCTGAGGAAGAACGGTACGCCGCGGTTCAAGGCATACACCACGCTGCGCCCGTCGCTCACGATCGTGTGGTCGACCTTGCGCCCGATCGAGTGCTCGACGTCCGCGACCCGGATGCCCAGCGTTGAATCGGCGCGGTTGAGCACGAGGCGAATCTTCTCAGGACCGTAGCCCAGCTGCTCGCACACCTCGAGGAACAGGCGCATGTTCTTCACGCTGGTGATTTCGAGCGTGAGCAGCGTGAGGATCAAGTCCGCCTCGTCGAGGACCCCGAGGGTCGTCTCGTTGAAGCTCGACGGGCAGTCGACCACGACGAGGTCGTTCTCGCCGCGCAGCACCTGCAGGACCTGCCTGACCGCGGGCGGGCTGATCAGCTCGGCCTGCTCGGGCGTCGGTGGGGCGAGGAGCACCCGGACGCCGGACGAGTGGGTGACGAGGAAGCTCTCGAACGAGTCGTACTGCTCGCCGGCCTGGAGCTCGCCGGCGATGTCCGCGATCGACTTGTTGCGCGGGTTGAGGTTCAGCAGCACGCCGACGTCGCCGAACTGGAACGACGCATCGACGAGCGCCACGCGCTTGCCGTCCTGCGCCGCGGCGACGGCGAGGTTGACCGAGATCGTGGTGCGACCGACGCCGCCCTTGGGGCTGAACACGGCGACGACCGAGGCGGGCTCGCCGCTGCCGTTGCGCGACGCCTCGGGAGCGACGACGACGGGTGCGAACCGGCTCTGCTTCTCCTTCTCCCGGGTCCAGACCTGGCGGATCGAGGCGGTCAGCTCGTCGGAGCTGAACGGCTTGACCAGGAACTCCCGCGCCCCGGCGAGCATCGACCGGCGGAGGTAGTCCGCCTCGCCCTGGACGGACATCATGATCACCGCGGTCGTCGGGACCTCCGCGGCCAGCTTCTCGGTGGCGGTGATGCCGTCCATGCCCGGCATGTTGATGTCCATCAGGACGACGTCCGGCTTGAGCGCGGTCGCCATCTGCACGGCTTCCGGGCCACCCGCCGCCGCCCCGACGACCTCGACGTCACTCTCGAAGCCCAGCAGCTTCGACAGGTGGTCCCGGGTCTCCGGGATGTCGTCGACGATCAGGACCTTGATGCGATCGGTCATCGGAGCGAGGCTTTCCCTATCTGGCTGTGACGGCTGGATGTGGCGAGAGAGACGCCCTACTTCTTCAGCGGGGTCGGGATCGGCACCTGGACGATCTCCGGCGGCAGGATGCCGTAGGTGGTGACCAGGGTCTTCAGGATTACGCCGGTCGTCACGACTGTCTGTCCGGCGTCCGACGGCGGACGCAGGATCGCGTCGAGCGTGCCGCTCGTGCGAGCGAACAGCAGGACCTCGGCCTGGGCGGGCGTGACCGCGAGGACGAGCAGCTTGTTGGCGCCCGTGATGGTCGGCTTCTGGCTGGCGGCCGGCGCGGCGGCCTGGCCCTCGGCCGGGGCAGGCGCCGGAGCGTCGAGCACGCCGATGATCTGGACGTCCTGGAGCAGTAGCGGGAGCTTGACGCTCAGCGGGTTGATGCCCGAGACCACGGTGACCGAGCCATCGGCCAGCACCTGGACGACCGGGAAGGCGTCGCCACGGAGGCTGATGATCAGGTCGACGGTGTCGCCGACGTCGAGCAGGTTCAGCACGCCCGTCAGCTCGTTGACCTGCACCGGGAAGGCACGCTTGCCGGTCGGCACGGTGATCGGGACGGCGCGGTTCTGGAAGTCGGTGCTGTGCACCTGCGCGCCCGCAGTGATGTTCGTGCGGGCGGTCTTGCCCACGCCCTCGGACACGTCACCGAGCACGTTGACCTCGCGGGACGGCACGGCGATCGTGCGCGACGACAGCATGTCCTGGGTCACCACGGTGCCCAACGGGATGTCGACAGCAGCCACGACCGTGGGCAGCTGGGTGGGCGGAGCGCTCGGCTGGTTCGGATTGACCGAAGGATTATTGCCCTGGCCCAGGAACAGCACGACGACGAACGTCAGTGCGGCCAGGAAGATGCCGAGCAGCAGCACGAGCCGACTGGTCCGACGCACAGGATGGATCCTCCCCGGTGTGCTGTCCTTGTGACAGGTGGCACCACTCTAGCAAAGGCGTGATGCCCGGCGACTATACGAATGGGCTAGGACCACTGGCAAGACTTGGCAAGAACCGCCGAGTGGTGAAAGGTCGAAC